>CAZGVR010000253.1:2785-6442 GCA_964528945.1 uncultured Myxococcales bacterium | reverse complement strand
GAAGGCCCAGGAGTGCGCGATCATCCCCCCCGAGGACCTGACGAGCCTCGATCTGCCGCCGCGGCTTTGCCGCATCGTCATGAAGGCCGTGAGCAAGGACCTCGGGGACAGGCACGCGACCGTGCTGGAGCTGAAGAGGGATCTCCTGGACTTCCTCGAGAGCGGCTTCCAGTTCCAGCGCAGGACCTTCCTCGCCGGCGAGACCATAGTGCGAGAGGGGGAGGAGGGATCCGACGCCTACATCATCACGAGGGGCCTCTGCCTCGCGTCCAAGACGGTGGACGGAGAGAAGATCGTCCTGCGGGAGATGCGGGAGGGGGACGTGTTCGGCGAGACGGCCGTCTTCACGGACAGCCGGCGAAGCGCCACGGTCGAGGCATCGACCGACGTGTCGGTGGCCGTCGTGACGAGGCGTCACTTCGAGGAGGACCTGGGGCTCGACTTCTGGATGGGGCTCTTCGTCCGGGCGCTGGCCAGGAGGTTCCGCGAGAAGGACGAGCGCGTGACCGATCTCGAACGCGAGTTGGCTGCGCTGCGCCGAGGTGGTACTCTCCATCCGGCATGAAGTGCCCGCACTGCCACCAGGAACACGAAGACGGCACGGTGAGGTGCCCGGCCACCGGCAAGGACATCACCGTCATGGTGATGCCCGTGGGTGGGACCGTGGGCGGGAAGTACGAGCTCGTGAGGCTGATCGGAGAGGGCGGGATGGGGTCGGTCTACGAGGCGCGGCACATGGAGATCCACCAGCGCGTCGCCGTCAAGATCCTCCACTCCGAGTTCGCCAGGGACGAGGAGATCCGGAAGCGGTTCACGAGGGAGGCGCTAGCCTCGGGCGAGATCGGCCACGAGAACATCGTGGAGATGCACGACATAGGGACCGAGCAGGGGGGGCGCGTCTACCTGGTCATGGAGCTGCTCAAGGGCGAGAGCCTGGCCGAGAGGCTGAAGCGGGTGGGGTCGCTCTCCGCGGAGCAGTCCGCGGACATCCTCCTGCAGGTCCTCTCCGCGCTCGATGCGTCGCACGGGAAGGGGATCGTGCACAGGGACATGAAGCCCGAGAACGTGTTCCTGTGCCGGCTGGGCGGCATGGACAGCTTCGTGAAGGTGCTCGACTTCGGGATAGCCAAGGTGAGGGACGCGGGCGGGGAGACCCTGACCCGGTCGGGAGCGGTCCTCGGGACCGGCCAGTACATGTCGCCGGAGCAGATCATGGGCGACAGGACCGCGGACCACAGGATCGACGTCTACGCCTGCGGCGTGATGCTGTACCGGATGCTGACCGGTCACCTCCCGTTCGAGGCGCCGAGCATGCAGGGGGTCATCTACAAGACCATCAACGAGCCGCCCGCGCCGCTCGCGAGCCACGTGAAGGACCTGCCCACCGGGATCGACGACGTGGTCATGAAGGCCCTGGCCAAGGACAGGGCCGGCCGCTACCAGTCGGCGGCAGACATGGCCAGGGCGCTGACCCCGTTCGGGAGCGGCCGGATCGAGTTCGGCAGGAGATCGCTGCAGCCAGCCGAGAGCACGCCGTCCCTGAGGCCCGCAGGCCCGGCAGAGCCGGCCAAGGCCGCCCACGCCGCGCCGCCCCGCTCCGGGAGCCACCGGGCCCCGGCGTCCGAGAAGACTTCCACGCTCGCCCTGCTCGCGGTCCTGCCCACCCTGGTCATCGGCGTGCCTGCCGTGGCCACGGCCCTGGTCGTGCTGGTCCTCAGGGCCACTGGCGTGATCGCAGCCGGTACGTCAACGGGTCCGGATGTCGTGCCGGATGCTGCCGCGGTTGCGACGGTCGTTCCGGACGCCGGCACGGCTCCGGACGTGGCCGCGGAGGCCGCGGCGGACACGGTGCATGTGGAGCCTGCAACCGCCCAGCCAGCGCCCGTCAAGAAGGCGGCGGCAAAGAAGCCGGCCTGCGATCCGCGCAAGAACCCCAAGTGCGCCAGGATCAAGTGACGCCGGTTGCCCTCTCGACCTCCTCGGTGGTTCTCGGGATGTGCGGGCCCAGCACCCTCCCGCCCGTGGCAGTGATCAGCAGGTCGTCCTCTATCCGGACGCCGCCGAAGTCGCGCCAGGTCTCGACCCGGTCGTAGTCGATGAGGTCGCGGTGCCTGCCTTCTGCCCGCCACATGTCGATGAGCGCCGGGATGAAGTAGATGCCCGGCTCGACCGTGAGCACGAATCCCGGCTCGAGCGCGCGGGCCAGGCGCAGGAAGTTGAGGCCGAACTGGGTCGAGCGCGGTATGCCCTCGCCGTAGCCAACCATGTCGCCGAGGTCCTCCATGTCGTGCACGTCCAGCCCGAGCATGTGGCCGAGCCCGTGCGGGAAGAACAGGGCGTGCGCCCCGGCCTCGACCACGAGCGAGGGATCACCCTTCACCAGGCCGAGATCGCGGAGCCCGGCCGCGAGCGTGCGGCAGGCGCCCATGTGCAGCTCCAGGTTGCTGACCCCCGGCCGCGCGTTCTCGATGGCGCCCGACTGCATGGCGAGCACGAGGTCGTAGATGTCGCGCTGCCGCCCCGTGAACCTGCCGTCGACCGGCACAGCCCGTGTGATGTCGGACGCGTAGCCCGACGCGGACTCGGCTCCAGAGTCCACGAGGAGGATGCGCCCCGGCTCGAGGATCCCGCCGCAGGCCTCGTTGTGAAGGACCTCCCCGTGGACCGACACGATCGGGAGGAAGCACTGGGCGCGGCCGCTCGCGAGCGCGATGCCCTGCATGCGGCCCGCGATCTCCGACTCCAGTACTCCGGGCCGCGCCATTGACATGGCCGCCCCATACATGGCGGCGGTCACCCCGAGCGCCTCCTCGATCTCCGCGACCTCCTCGGGCGCCTTGCGGCTCCGGTGGTCCGAGACCGCGCGCTTCAAGGCCATGGACTCCCAGGCCCCGACCGCGGATGGAGGCACGCCGAGGAGCGCCGCCATCCTTCCGGCCGCGTCGGCCTGGAACGGAGCCAGGTAGTGGACGGTGGCGCCGCGCGAGCGCAGGCCGGAAAGGGCCTCTCCAAGCGTGGCAAGGGGGGCGGTCTCGCGGATGCCGGCGCGGGCGGCCAGCTCCTCGGGCGAGGGCAGGGGGCCGCTCCAGACGATGTCGTCCACGGTCACGGGGCGGGCGAAGAGCACGTCCCTGTCGTCGTCGAGGAACGAGACCACGGCGATGTCCGGATCGGCGAGGCCCACGTAGTACAGGAAGTGGCTGTTCTGGCGGAACGGGTAGGCGTTCGCCGGGTACGTCCGGGGCTGCAGCGAGTTGCCCAGCCACAGGATCGCGCCGCCTCGCAGGGTCTCGCGCAGCTTCCTGCGCCTTGCCGAGTGGATCTTCGCGTCGAGCATGTGGACCTCCTAGTGGAAGGACAACACCATAACCGGGCCCGGTGTCAACTCGCCCCCTTGACGCTCCAGGGGAAATGAGGGGAGATCGCCGTCATGCACCATCATGGAATCGAGTCCATCCTCGAGCCGATGACCGTCGCGGTCGTGGGCGCCACGGCGCGCCAGGGGAGCGTGGGCCAGGCCGTCTTCGCGAACATACTCAAGGGAGGGTACGCGGGCACCGTGTACCCCGTGAACCCCAGGGCGAGATCCGTGAGCGGGGTCAGGGCCTACCCCTCGATCATGGAGGTGCCCGACGAGGTCGATCTCGCGATCATCAT
>CAZGVR010000253.1:431-2775 GCA_964528945.1 uncultured Myxococcales bacterium | reverse complement strand
TCATCGTGCCCGCGCGCATGGTCTCGCTCGTCATGGAGGACTGCGCGAAGAAGGGGGTGAAGGGCGTCATCGTCATAACCGCCGGCTTCAAGGAGGTCGGCGGCGAGGGCCTGGACATGGAGCGGAGGCTCAAGGATCAGGTGAGGAGGCACGGGATCCGCCTGATCGGGCCGAACTGCCTTGGCGCGATCAACACCGCCCGGGACGTCCGGCTCAACGCGAGCTTCGCCACGAAGATGCCGTCCGCCGGGCACATCAGCTTCATCTCCCAGTCAGGGGCGCTCTGCACCGCGGTCCTCGACTTCGCGGCCGGGAGGAACATCGGGTTCTCGAAGTTCATCAGCTTCGGCAACAAGGCCGACGTCAGCGAGATCGACCTGCTCGAGTACCTGAAGGACGATCCGGACACCCACGTCATCCTCATGTACCTCGAGGACGTGTCCAGCGGACGTGAGTTCATCGAGGTCGCCCGGGAGACGACCTGGGGCGCGAAGAAGCCGATCCTGGCGGTCAAGTCGGGCACGTCCGCGGAGGGCGCGCGGGCCGCGGCCTCGCACACCGGGTCGCTCGCCGGCTCGGACCTCGCCTACGACGCCATCTTCCACCAGTCCGGGATACAGCGGGTCGAGTCGATCGACGAGCTGTTCGACCACGCCATCGCGTTCTCCAGGCAGCCCGTGCCCAGGGGCAGGCGGGTGGCCATAGTGACCAACGCTGGCGGGCCGGGCATCATGGCGACCGACGCGGCCATGCGGCACGGGCTCGAGCTTGCCGTGCTGTCCGACGCCACCAGAGAACGGCTCAAGGAGGCGCTCCCGCCCACGGCCGCCCTCAACAACCCGGTGGACGTCATCGGCGACGCGAACCACGAGCGCTACGAGGCTGCCATAAGGGCGATCCTGGAGGACCCGGGCGTGGACGGCGCCATCGTCATCCTTGCGCCGCAGGCCATGACCGACCCGCTCGAGACGGCCGAGATCGTGCCGCGCGTGATCAAGGGGATCGACAAGCCGGTCCTGTGCTCGTTCATGGGAATCGTGGACGTGTCAGAGGGCGTGAGGTACCTGGAGAGCCACGGCATACCCAACTACCAGTTCCCGGAGGCGGCCGTGAGATCCATGGTCTCCATGGCCAGGTTCGGGGAGCTGCTGGTGCTTCCGCGGCGCGAGGTGCGGCGGGTGGCAGCGGACCGCGACTCCGTGTCCGACATCGTCCGGCGCAGGCTGGCCGCGGTAGAGCGGCACTTCATGCCCGAGCACGAGGCGAACGAGATCCTCCAGTGCTACGGGTTCCCCACGCTCAAGGGCAGGCTCGTGAGGGACGAGTCCGAGATCGGGCGGATCATCGAGGAGGTGGGCACGCCGGTCGCCATGAAGATCGCGTCGCCCGACATCGTGCACAAGTTCGACGCGGGCGGCGTGAGGCTCAAGGTGAGGTCCGCGGAGGCCGCCAGGGAGGCCTACCGGGAGATCGTGGCGAACGCGCTCGGGTTCGACCCCAAGGCGAGGATCGAGGGCGTGCTCGTGGAGCGCATGGCGCGGCGCGGGGTGGAGGTCATCCTGGGGGCGAGCCGCGATCCGAAGTTCGGGCCCATGTGCATGTTCGGCCTGGGCGGCACGTTCGTGGAGGCGATCAAGGACGTCACGTTCAGGCTGGCTCCCATGTGGGAGGTGAGCGCGGAGAAGATGATCGAGTCGATCCGCGCCTACAAGGTCCTCATGGGCATGCGCGGGAACCCGCCGTCAGACATCGCCGCCATCAAGGACTGCATCCTCAGGCTGTCGCAGCTCGTGACCGATCACCCCGAGATCTCGGAGCTGGACATCAACCCGCTCATCGTGTACCCGGCCGGCGAGGGCTGCGTGGTCGCGGACAGCCGGATCCTGCTCGCGCGCGTGGCTGGCGTGGAGTACGGGGCCGACCGCGAGGAGCGGGACACGGTCGTGGACGAGGGGTGAGCCTTTCCGCGGACCCGGGGCCTGGCCCGAAGTGTTCCAGGCATAGGGGTCCCACGCCGTCCAGGGGGGAGTTTGATTCGGCGCTAGTGATCGATATTCCAGGATTCGATCGCGTCAGCACCCCTCGAACGGGATGGTGACGAAACAAAGCCCGCATTGCCATTGACCGGTTGCCTAGACGATCGGTAGAGTCGAACCGTGATCCAATCTCTGCACATGAAGGGCTTCAAGGCCCTGAGGGACACCAACGTCCGGTTCAACGAGCAGGGCATCACCGTGCTCATGGGTCCGAACGGAGCGGGCAAGAGCACGATCCTGGAAGGAGTTGCGGTTGCGGACGACCTCGCGCGCAACGCTTCGAATCAAGGCCGATTGAAGGGCTGGAC
>CAZGVR010000253.1:0-421 GCA_964528945.1 uncultured Myxococcales bacterium | reverse complement strand
GGCAGCATCGAGGATCCGCTATGGGTTGCCGTCGAATTCCCGTCCCGCAAGGGAGTCGACCGTGTTCATTCAAGAACCGAACTCGGATGTATGGATGGAAAGTATCTTAGCCTAACTGAGGACGCGATCTTCTGGGGTCCAGAGTCTCTTGCCTGCGTGATGGACCCGAGGACCAGACAGCTTGGGCCGCGGAGGATGTCCATCGTCAATCGAAACATCGATTATCCGCTTGATACGTATACGACTTTCCTTGCTGGTGTTCGCCCCGGCTGGACGGCAGGTGACCGCGACCAGGCCTCCTGGTTCGCACGAGCCGCGAAACTGAAGGAAGAAATCGGTCCAGTACGTCTGGCAAGACTGAACCCCGAGAGGATCGCGTTGTCCCCGCCCGTGGCGTCGGAGGTGGGCGTAGATGGTTTCG
>CAZGVR010000252.1:362-6444 GCA_964528945.1 uncultured Myxococcales bacterium | reverse complement strand
GTGTACCTGTCAACGACCTGCGGCACCTCCGGCTCCGGATGCAACGACAACGCCTACTCCGGCGTCAACTCGTCCGTGCTCATCATGGACAACCTCGCGGCCGGGACCTACTACATCACGGTGGACAGCGCCACCACCACGGGCGGCACCTTCTACCTGGAGGTGTACGCGAACGCGAACGGCGTGTCCGGTGACACGTGCGGTCAGCCAATCAGGCTGCAGAACGGCGCCACCGGGTCTTCCTGCCAGGGTAACAACCTGTCACCGGGATGCGTGTCCTCGACGGCAGGGGACATGGTCTACTACTTCATCAAGGAGGCGGCCGGCACGGTCACGACCGATACGTGCAGCACCTACTGGGACTCGGCGATCTACTACCGCGACGTGTGTACCGGTGCGGACCTGCAGTGCGACGACGACGGGTGCGGGTACACGGCGGGCGGCTCGTACCTGTCCTACTCCTTCAGCCCAGGCGTGTACTTCTTCGTGGTTGACGGGTACAGCTCGGCCTGCGGCAGCTACAACCTGTACAACAGCGGGGCGTGATCCCGGGGCGCGCCTAGGGTTATATCTAGAAGAGCGCTCCTACCGCGTCCGCGATGGCCGCGAACGTGGACTCTTGCCGCATCTCCGTGGATAGCTCCAGCACCACGAACCTGTTGGAGCTGGAAACGGCAGCAGTGTTGCAAGGCGAGGCTGAGCCGTTGCTCGCCCGTCCTTGGGCATTGGTGATCCCGCACGTGGAAACGTAGCCAGAGGCGTCCCCCGAGTCGTTGCACGAAAGAATCTCGCTCGAGTAAGACGGCAGGTAGAACCTGAGCCCGTTCCGCAGCTCCACGGATATGCCGGACAGGCTGTGGATGGTGGTCCCGTCCGAGACTATTGCGTAGGCGCCCGAGGAGTCTGCCTGGCCCTGGATCTGCACGAAAATGGACGTTGCATCCTTCGTGGGCAGGTACGTGTGGATGTTCTGGAACATCAGGTTGGGGTTGTGTGCAACGTCGCTGGTCCTGAAGCTGGACGCAGTTCCGGTGCAGGCAACGGTCGTGCCGTCGCAGATGATCGAGTCAGTGCGTGAGCACCTCGTGGTTCCGGCCACTAGCAGCGCCCACCCGTCCACCTGCCGCAGCATCTCGATGCCTTCGCTAAGGGTTCCGACATCGTCAACTGGGTAGGGTACTTCCACGGCCAACGGATGAGCCGGGGCCACGTTGAACGCGTATATCCCCTCGCCACGGGTATCGTTGTACGCCACGAGATAATCCCGGTTGGGTATGGTTCCAGTGTCCGTGATCGCGAACACGTTGATATCGTACGAGACGGATCTGGAGTACGCTCCCGAGTAGTTGCCGGCCAGCAGGTCGTCCAGGAACCAGCGCCATCTGTTTCGCCTGGTGGAGTCCGGCACCTGAAGCGTCAGCGGATCGCTCGAGATGGGGATTGCCTCGATCGAGGCCCTGAGATCCATCGTATAGTGCACGATCGGATCGTACGGATCCGGCATCTCCTCGGCCGGCACGTCTTCCACGGCCGTATCGTCCGCTGGCGGATCCATGGAATCCACGTCGCCCAGATCCGGATTCTCTGTGTCGAAGCCGTCCGGATCGGTCGCGTCCAGATCCGCGCCGTCCAGGTCGTCCACGTCCGGCACGTCCGGCCCGTCGTCTCGCGTGTCAGTATCCACGTGATCTGCCTGCGTGTCCTCGCTCGTGTCCACGTCCGGCCCATCGACCGGAGGGAGGCCGAAGTTGAGAGCGCACCCGCCAGATGCCAGGGCAAGAACCAGGGCCGGCCACGCGCAAGCCGCCACCGCCCCCGCTTGTCCCCGACTGTGTCCCGAGGTGTTCATGTTCCCACCGGCGTCACGATGATCGAGATCGACTTTCCTATTGTACGATGAATCCACCCCGGACGGCAAATACGGCCTGCCTGGCTCCGGTCCGGCCCGATCCCGGCCTGGTCCCGGCCCGATCCCGGCTCGGTCCCACTCCGCTGCCCCTACTCAGGGACAGGTGCCCGTGACCAGCGAGAGCGTGCCTGTCGTGCCAGAGCAGACCTTGACCGGCAGGGAGACGGTCCTCTCCTCGTTCGTGCCCGAAGTCGAGGTGCACATGACCCGCCACCTGAGCAGCAGCTGGGCCTCGGTGCCGGGCGCGAGATCGGCGTTCGTGTACGTGAAGCTCGCCGTGTTCGTGCTGTCCTGCGTGATCCCCGACACGGTCCCACCGCCCGAGATCACGGTCACGACCATGCACGGCGCGCCCGCGCAGCTGGAGGTCGTGCCGCCCGAGTCGAGCGTCACGAGGCCGCCCACCGTACCGGTGCCCGGCGCTCCCTCGTCCACGCTCAGGCTCCACCCGGTCACGAGGTCGCACGAGGACACCACGACGTCCGGCAACGAGTCAGTGGACGTGTCAGAGCCGAGCCCCGGATCCGATTCGTTGCACGCCGCCAGCGCCAGCGCCAGCGCCTGCGCCAAGGCCAGGGCCATGCAGGCCCTGACCATGTTCCTGCCATTGCTGTTCATGGTGCTCTCCTCTCTCCGGCTGCATTCTACACGGTTTTCATTCCCATTCTATGGTCCCGGGCGGTTTTGTGGTCACGTCCAGCACGACCCCGCTCACGCCCGGGAGCGCGAGCAGCGCCGGCGTGATCTCCTCGATCAAGGCCTTAGGCAGCTCGGCCGGCCGGGCGGTCATCCCGCGCTCGCTCAGGATCGGGCGCACGACAACCATCTCCTTGCCCTTACCGTCCACGCTCAGCGGTAACAGCACGGTGGGGCACTGCCAGACCGTCCTCATGAGGCCGTGACGCTCCAGGCCGCACATCACGATGTCGTCCGCGTCCCTCAGGAGGTCGAAGCGCTCCCGAGTAGCCGATGCAGCCACGGGCTCCACGCTCCCGAATCCCTGCCCGGTCACGTCCCACACGCACCGGTTCACGCCAGGGACCTCCTTGTAGATCCGAGCGGCCACCGTGAATACCGTGTCGAAGTCCGCCTGGCCCCATAGCGCGACCGGCTGCTCGTATGCCCTGAGGTCCGCCTTGACGCCCACGGTCCTCACCGGCAGCAGCAGGCCCATAAGCCCTCTGGGCCTCGCGAGGCCGTCGATCAGCGGCTGGACCGCCCCGGGATCGTGGGCCTCCGGCACCTGGCCCCTCCCGCACAGCAGTCGGACTCCGAGCCCTGGCCCTGGGAACGGGTGCCTCCACACGAGCCGGCCGTCCACGCCCAGCCGCTCCGCGAGCTCCCGCACCTCTACCTTGTAGAGGTCCGCGAGCGGCTCGACCACCCGCCCCTCGGATATCATGCGCTCGATCCTGCCGATGCGGTTGTGGTGGGTCTTGATGGTGTCCGCCCGCTTCGAGCCGCCCGTCTCTATGCGGTCCGGGTAGATCGTCCCCTGCCCGAGCAGCATGCCCTCGAGCCCTAGATCGCGCACCGCGTCCTCGAAAACGTCGATGAAGGTCTCGCCGATGGCCTTGCGCTTGTCCTCTGGCTCGGTGAGCCGCTCGAGCGCCGCCAGGAACCTCGCAGACGCGTCCACGAAATGCAGCGAGGCCCCGAGCCCGAGCCTCTCCATCTCCTCGACCACGCGCCTGCTCTCGTCCTTGCGCATCATCCCGTTGTCGATGTGGAGGAGCCTCAGCCTGCTCGCTGGCAGGGCCCTGCTCAGCAGCACGGCGGCCACCGTCGAGTCCACGCCGCCCGACACCAGCAGGAACACGCCGCCGTCGCCCACCTCGTCCTTCACGCGTCCCACGGTCTCGTCGATGTAGCGGTCCATGGTCCAAGTGGGCCTGCAACCGCACACCCCCAGCACGAAGTTCAGGATCATTCCCTGGCCGTGCTCGGTGTCGTCCACCTCCGGGTGGAACTGGAACCCGTAGCGCCGCCTCGCCTTGTCCTCGATGGCCGCGTTGCGGTGGATCGAGTCCTCGCCCTCGCCCTCGACCTTGCTGACCCCGGTCTCCACGAACCCGTCGGGCAGGGCAGTCACCGTGTCGTAGTGGGACATCCAGACCGTCTGCTCTGCCGGCAGGCCCTCGAACAGAGGCGACGGGCTCACCACCACGAGCCTGGCGAAGCCGAACTCGGTCCTCATGTGCTCGACCTTCCCGCCGTAGTGCTTTGCGATCTCCTGGTGGCCGAAGCAGAAGCCCAGGATCGGGATCGGGAGGTCGTAGATGCCCTTCTGGTAGGTCGAGTCCTCCCCGAAGGACGAGAACGACGGGCTTCCCGAGATGATGATGCCCTTCACTCCGGCGAATGCCTCGAGCGGATCGTCGGGCTGCCTTATCTCGGCGAGCACGCTGAGCCGCCTGACCTTGGTCGCGATCAGGTGGGCGTACTGTCCTCCGAAGTCGATGACTGCTATGCGGTCGTGCTCCATGCGGGTTGTATAATCGAGGACGCGCGTCAAGTCGACTGCCTCCCTGCCTCCCTGCCTCCTGGCCTCCAACCTCACCCGGCATCGTGGTATGTTCCGCATCTGCGAGGAGCCAATCCATGACTTTCGAGAGGAGCCGCTACCTCGACTGGTACATGCAGCGGAGCCGCAGGAACGACGGGGCCGTGAACCTGCATGCGAGCGGCGTCCAGTCCCTGGCCTTGTCCGACGTTCCCGAGGCCGAACCGCCAGATCCGTGGGTCGCGCCGCGCCCCTGCGAGGAGGCTCTCGGCGCCTGGCTGTGCGTGCCGCCTGCCGAGATCCTGTACACACCCGGTGGGACGGGCGGGACCCTGCTCTGCATCCTCGCGCTCGCCGACCCCGGCGACCGGATCCTGGTCGAGTCCCCGATCTACGAGCCGCTCCTGATGCAGGCTGAGCGCGTGGGCCCGGTCGCCCGGTTCAGGCGTAGCCGCGAGCAGGGATGGGGCCTGCCCTTGGGCGAGATCCGGCGCGCGCTCGATCGCGGAACCCGTCTCGTGCTCGTCACCGAGCCGTGCAACCCGACCGGCACGTTCTCGCCCCGCGATCAGGTGATAGAGCTCGCGGACATGGCGGCCGGCGCCGGCGCGCTCGTGCTCGTGAACGAGGTGTACCGCAGGTTCTCGGACGCCCCGTCCTACCACGGCGTGCGCGAGAACATCGTGGTCGTGGCGTCCCTCTCCAAGCTGCTGGGGCCCTACTGGGCGCGGCTCGGTTGGGTTTCGGCTCGCCCGCACGTCGTCGATCGCCTCCGGTCCGCGCACCTCGTGATGAGCATGGCATCGAGCCCCGGGGCGTCCGCAGGCATGGGCGTGCTGCGCCGGGCCGACGATCTCAGGGCGCGCGCCATGGAAATATCCGCGAGGGGTCGCGCCGCCGTCGACTCCTGGGTCTCCTCCACTCCGGGCATCTCGTGGACGCCGCCCTCGGGGCCCGGGTTCGGGCTCGTCCATCTCCCGCCCGGACTCCCGCCCGGACTCCCGTCCGAACTCACGCCCGGACTCCGGCCGGGATGCGCCGACGACGTCGTGCTCGCCGAACGGCTCCACGACGAGCACGGCGTGCTCCTGGTCCCAGGGACCTTCTTCGAGGTCCCGGGGTCTTTCCGCCTCAGCTGGATACAGGCCGGGGACAGGCTCGCCGACGGGCTCGCCTCGATCTCGACGCTGCTCGAGCGAATCAGTCCGTGATCTTCACGAAGGTGCCCGGCCGCTGGCCGGTGGCCACGACCCCGTGCCATCCGAGCGGCAGCCTGGGCTCGGACCAGTCGAAGACCCACTTCGCGTCCTGCGGCGTCATGTTGACGCAGCCGTGGGACCGCTGGTGGCCGAACATCGAGTGCCAGAACGCACCGTGCAGCGCGTAGTTCGAGCTGAAGTACATGGTCCAGGGGACGTCCTCTATCGAGTACGACGTGTCGTCGAGCGCCAGGTTGTCCATGGTCCCGCTCACGTGCTTGGACTGGATGTCGAAGATCCCCCTGGGCGTCTTGAACTCCTCGCTCTCCTTCTCCTTGCCCGACGAGATCAGTGTGAGGAACACGGGCGTGTCGCCCTCGTACGCGACCAGTGTCTGGTCCGAGATGTCCACGTGGATCCACTTGCCGCCCTCCGGCCTCTCCCCGAAGCTGCGTCACCATTTCGTAAATC
>CAZGVR010000252.1:0-352 GCA_964528945.1 uncultured Myxococcales bacterium | reverse complement strand
GTCTGGGCTCGGCCTTCATCACGGCCACCACTGACCACGACAGCACCACCTTCGTCCCTTCCGGATCCACCTCGTGGTACACCGCGTCGATGCCGTTGACCTCGTCCACCTGCTTCCCGAAGATCTGCAGCACCGTGAACTTCGGGTACAGCACTTCCTTGTTCTTCACGATGTGGTTGTGCTTCGCGTTCCAGATTCTCTCGTAGATCTCCTCCCTCAAGACGATCCCGGCCGGGAAGGCGAACCCGGGAGGCAGCTCCGCGCCGCCCCTGGTCCTTATGTTCACGGGCATGACCTGGGCGGACTTGACGAACTGTCCCTTGACCGTCCTGTACCACTTGATGCCGCGGTC
>CAZGVR010000251.1:0-6465 GCA_964528945.1 uncultured Myxococcales bacterium | reverse complement strand
GGAACATGAACTTCGGCCTGGCCTTTCACGGCCTGAAGAAGTTCACGTTCGCGGTGGACGTGTACGTCGCGCTCTGGGAGAGCTACGACACGCTCAAGGTGCACTTCGACTGCGCCGACATCCCTGCCGGCGAGCCTGGCGCGTGCGCGGCCATCCTCAACCAGGAGGCCATCTACCCCAAGAAGTGGCACACGGGCATCCAGCTCTCGCTCGGGGTCGAGTACAGGCCGATCCGGGCGATCGCCATCCGTCTTGGGTACGGCTACGTGACCGATCCGTCCAATCCCGAGTACTACGACGCCATGCTCCCTGACGGGAACCGGCACCTCATCTGCCTGGGGATCGGGTACAGGGCGCCCAGGTTCTTCAAGATGGACCTCGGCTACATGCTCGCGTTCTGGGAGGGAACCAAGAACAACGACATCGGGCTGGAGTACGAGGACGAGGTCAGGAATGCCAGGGCCAACGGCAAGTACAAGACCATGACGCACCTGCTCGGCATCACGATCGGGCTCTCGTTCGGCGGCATGTACAAGGGCGAGCCTCAGACGCTCGACCCGCGAACCGAGCCGCCCCAGCCTGCCGGGCTGCCCGCTCCCACTGCCGAGACAATCGCACCCGAGGTAGTCCCGGCCGCAGCCCCGGCTCCAGCGGCCGCTGCCGAGCCAGCGGCCGTCACGACCGCCGAGCCGATCTAGCCCCGCCCTTCCTCGTCCACGTCCTCGCCCTCCCCGTCGCTTCCGCGCCGCGGATCGCGCCGGTTGATCTCGTTCATGGCAGCGGCGGCCCCGCGCGCGATCACCATGACGACGGCATCGGCGGCCCGCTCGATCGCGGCGCCGAACAGGTCCGACTGATCCCCGGGGATCCTCGTGAGGACGAACCGCTCGGTGGGGATGCGCTCGTGCCTGCCGATGCCCAGGCGGACGCGGACGAAGCCCGGGCTTCCCAGGTGCCGCATGCAGGACTCCACTCCGTGGTGCCCGCCGGCCCCGCCGCCTACCTTGACGCGCACGTCCCCGGGCGCGAGGTCCACGTCGTCGTGGATCACGATCACCCGGTCGAGGCCCATCCCGAGGTGCCCGCGCGCAGGACCGGCCGATTCGCCAGAGAGGTTCATGAAAGTCATGGGCTTTAGGAGCACGGCCCTCGCGCCCTCGATCACCGGCTTCCTGATGCGGCCGCCGAACATGCGCTCCCAGCGCCCCCGGCCGGAGAAGCGGGATGCAAGCACGTCCACGGTCCTCATTCCCAGGTTGTGGTAGGTGGCCTCGTACTCGTCCCCGGGGTTGCCGAGGCCGACGACGAGCCAGGAATTAGAAGCTCCGGGGTCAGCTTGCATGGGGGGAGATGGGGGACGGCAGGCGGTAGATCACCTCGGTCAACCCTTGTCGGCCTTGCCCTTGCCGCCCTTCTCGGGCTTCTCCGACTTGGCCGGCTTGTCGCCCTTGGCCGGCTTGTCGCCCTTGGCCGGCTTGTCGCCCTTGGCAGCCTTGTCGCCCTTGGCAGCCTTGTCGCCATCGGCCTTGGCAGCCTTGTCGCCCTCGGGCTTGGCCTCGCCCTCGGGCTTGGCCTCGCCCTCCGCACCCTCGACAGCCTCGCCCTCGGCCACCACGACCTTCTCCTCCTCCTTGGTCGGGGCCGCGACCGCGAGCACGGTCTGATCCAGCTCGAGCCTGACCTTCACGTCGGGCGGGAGCACCAGGTCGGCCGCCTTCACGTTGCCGCCGATCATGATCTCGGTGATGTCGTGCTCTATGGCCACGGGGATGTTGGCCGGCTTGCAGCGGACCGGGAGCCTGTGGAACACCTGGACGAGGACCCCGCCCAGCATGATTCCCTTCGACTTGCCCGTCGCGACGAGCGGGACGTCGATGTCCATCTCCTTGTCGATGTCGACGTTGACGAAATCGACGTGGAGGATGCTCCTCTTCACCGGGTGAAGCTCGTGGTCGTTCATCATGACCGTGAGCTCCGTGTCGGGCTTGCCCTCGTCCTTGACCGTGAGCTTGAGGACAGTGTTGCGCCTGTGCGGGCCCTGGAGGGCCTTGGTGAGGTCCCTGGGCTCCAGGTCGATCATCATGGGGTCGATCCCCCTGCCGTAGACGATCCCGGGGATACGGCCGCGCGAGCGGAGCTTGCGGCTCTTGCCCTTGCCCGTGCCCCGCCTCAGCCTGACTTCGAGCGAATGGAATTCCATGGCCTACCTCCGGACTCCGATCGGGTCATCCAACTGGTTGGGGCGGCAGGATTCGAACCTGCGGTTGCGGGAACCAAAATCCCGTGGCTTACCACTTGCCGACGCCCCACAGACGGCGGAGGGCAAGATTCCCCTTGCCGCAACCAGAGGATGCCTCCACTGGAGGGAGTTTTCTCTAGCACCCCGAAAAGGCGGTGTCAAGCAAGATGCCCCTTGATCGTGGGCAGTCGTTGGAATAATTAGGTGGTGTTCCAGGTCGAGTACCTGTCAACAACTATGGTCGGTCGTTCCGGCCGGAATGATCCGGGCGTTGCGGCCGACGAGGCAAGGGAGGTCCCCGAGACATGAGGCGTACATCAGAAATCGCGGCGGCTTGCGTGATCGCATCCCTCGCAGTACTGGCTTCCGACGCGGCAATGGCCGCGCCGGTCGAGTGGAAGGGGTCGACGTTCCAGTCCGAGGAGGGGGAGATGATCCTCCTCGGCGTCGGGAACCGCTACAAGGTGGGCGGGCTCGTCAACATCTACAACGCGGGCTTCTACGTGAACAAGGGCAAGATGGAGGAGGCGATCGCCAAGTACCTCGAGAAGAAGCCCGAGGCGTTCTCCACGATGATGGGCGCGGACGGCAAGCCCGACTGGGAGAAGGTCCGCAACTCCGGGGCCTTCAACACGATCATCTGGAAGTACAGCTTCCCCAAGAAACTCGTCATGAAGTTCGTCTACAACGTGCCAGGCGACAAGATCGTGGGCGCCTACACCGAGTCCCTCGGGAAGACGATCAAGGACTTCAACGCCCCGGAGGTCAAGGCCGACATGGAGAAGTTCTTCGCGGCCGTCAACCACGACGTCAAGGAAGGCCAGGTCATGGTGGTCTCCTCGGGCGGCGACACCGTGAACGTGGCGCATCCCTCCGAGACCGTGAAGATCGAGAACAACTGGAGGTTCCGCCAGGCCATGTGGCGGGTCTGGTTCGGCCCGAACCCGATCCAGGAGCCGCTCAAGAAGAACCTCACGCAGTTCGCGAGCAAGCTCACCTGGCCGAAGTAGCCTTCAGCCGGCCAGGCTGAGCCGCAGCCCTTCCGCCAGCGTCACCCGCGTCTCGAACCCGGTCCACTCCTCGAAGAGCGTCCCGTCGCACACGAGCCCCCGCCCGGTGAGCAGCCTTGCCACGTCCGCGCACACCCCCTTGGGGATGCGGCGCGCGATGGGGCGAGGGGCGCTGGCGAGCCTCTCGAGCGCACGCTCGGACCACTTGAGGACGCTCCCCGGAACCGACACCGGAATGGACATGCGCCGGCCCTGGGCCACGCGGATTGCGTTGGCGAGGCCACGCCAGCGTATTGCGGCCGGCGGCGCCACGTAGAACGTGTCCCTGTCGATCTGCGGCTCCTGGAGCGCGAGCTGGACCGCCCGGGCCGCGTCCTCGACGTACATGAGGCTGATCTCCAGGTCGCCGCCCTCGGGAAGGAAGCTCAACCCGCTCGCCGAGATCCTGTAGAGGGCAGGAAAGAACCTGTCCCTGGGGCCGTACAGCGTGGACAGGCGGAGTATCGTCACAGGGAACCGTCGCGCGTGCTCCCTGACGAGCTCCTCGGCCTCGAGCTTGGTCCTGCCGTAAGTCGTGGCGGGCCTCGGGATCATGTCCTCCCTGAGCGGGTGCTGGGACGTGCCGAAGCCGCCGGCCGCGATCGAGGACGTGAAAACGAGCCGCCGGACGCCGGATCCCCGGCGGCGCACGGCATCCAGGAGGGTCGAGGTCCCGTCGACGTTCACGCGCCTGACCTGCTCCTCGTCGCGCTCGAGGATGGCGGCTGCCGCGTGCACGACCGCGTCGACGTCACGGACCGCATCGCCGATGCTCGTGGAATCGAGCAGATCCCCCCGCACGATCTCGATCCCCCTGCCTACCAGGAACGACGTGTCGGCCGACGGCCTCGCCAGGGCCCGCACATCGGCTCCCGACGATCCGAGCAGCGCACTGACCGCGGATCCGAGGAGTCCGGTCGAGCCGGTTACGAGTATCCTCATCCTTCGAAGGATGCTTGCGGGATCACTGGGGTTCCTGGGTGGCTTGTCCTGCAGTCTCCGCGGCCGGAGTCTGGTTGATCTGCTCCTTGAGCTCCTTGCCCACCCTGAAGAACGGGAGCCTCTTGGGTGGCACGGCCACGGACTGGTTCGTCTTGGGATTCCGGCCGGTGTAGGGCTTGTAGCTCCTGATGCGGAAGCTACCGAACCCCCTGATCTCGATGGATTCCCCGCGCTTCAGGGCCTCGACCATCGAGTCGAAGAAGCAGTTGACCACCTTCTCGGACTCGACCTTCGGGATGTTCATCCTGGTCGCGAGAAGCTCGATGAGATTCGACTTCGTCATGGACTCCTGTCCCCTCTCGGCTTCTGGAAGGACCTAAGTGTAGGATAAAAGGCGGGATCGCCGCAATACCTTTTCTGTTTGGGCAGTCCCTGGGCTTCTGGTATGTTACGCGCCGTGAGACCCGCCTGCAGCACGACCATCCTCGTCGCCATCTTCGCGGTCTCGGCGTGGGCAGGCGCCTGCGGACCCTGCTCCGGCAAGGCCGGCGGCAAGGCCGGGGCCGAGCCCGGACCATCGACGCCGGCCGGGCCGGCGTGCGCGAACGCTGGCGGCATCCCGAAGGTGGACGCCCACACGCACATCGGGCCCGGGACCGAGACCCGGATGCTGGCGCTGATGGACGAGTGGGGAATCTCCCGGTCGATCAACGTGTCGGGCGGCTGGGGACAGGACGTGGACCTGAGCTCGGCCACCAGGGAGGCGACGGGCGGCCGGATCCGCTTCTTCTGCAACATGGATCTGAGCTCGTGGGGCACCGAATCCTTCGCCCGCACCGCGATCGCGGATCTCGAGCGGTGCCGCGCAATGGGCGGCGAGGGGCTCAAGATCTTCAAGGGGCTCGGCCTCAAGCTCACGAACGCGGACGGATCGCTGGTACGGGTCGACGATCCCGTGCTCGACCCCGTGTTCGAGAAGGCAGGCGATCTCGGGATGCCGGTGCTCATCCACACGGGCGATCCCAAGGCCTTCTTCGAGAAGTGCGACGAGAAGAACGAGCGGCACGCCGAGCTCGCCGAGCACCCTTCCTGGTGCTTCCACGGCAAGGGCTACCCGAGCTGGAGCGATCTCTTCTCGCAGTACGAGGCGCGCGTCGCTCGCCACCCCGGCACGGTCTTCATCGGCGCCCACTTCGGGAACGATCCCGAGGATCCGGAGCGCGTGTTCGGGATGCTCGACGAGCACCCGAACCTCTACGTGGACACGTCGGCGAGGGTGCCGGAGATCGGGCGGTTCGATCCCGGGCGGATGCACGAGCTGTTCGTCTCTCACGCGGATCGCATCGTGTTCGGCACGGACGTCGGGATCGACGAGGGCATGCTGGCGCTCGGGTCCGGTCCGCCCTACAAGCCGGTCCAGAAGGAGATCTCGAGGTTCTTCCTGTCGACGTGGCGCTACTTCGAGACGTGGGATCGCGACTTCGAGCACCCCACGCCCATACAGGGCGACTGGAAGATCAGCGGGATCGGGCTTCCATGCGACGTGCTGGAGAAGGTCTACCACGCGAACATCGAGAGGATCCTCGCCGCCGTCGCCGTGACGGCGCGGCCCGACGGCGGCGGCGCGGAGGTGGGGGAGCCAGGAGGCTGACATGAGTGCGATCGGGGAGAGCCAGGCAAGGGAGCTCGCGGGAGAGCACGGCACGCCGCTCTTCGTCACGCTCGAGGAGGTACTGGAGCGGAACTACCGTACACTCAAGCGTCACCTCCCGCGGGTCAAGGTGTTCTACGCGATAAAGGCCAACCCGGACTTCGAGATCCTGAGCACGCTGATGAGGCTCGGCTGCGGGCTCGAGGTGGCCTCGCCCGGCGAGCTCGAGATGTGCAGGCAGCTCAACCTCGAGCCGGGCCGCGTCCTCTACACGCAGCCCATGAAGAAGGACCAGGAGATCCGGCTGGCCCGCGACTTCGGGCTCGGCACCTTCGTGTGCGACAACTCCGAGGAGATTCGCAAGGTGGCGCGCGTTTTCCCCGGCGCCTCGGTGCTCCTCAGGATCAGGATCAAGAACCCCTACTGCGTCGTGAACCTGTCCGAGAAGTTCGGGTGCTCCATGCTCGAGTTCCCGCACCTCGCCAGGCAGGCGATCGATCAGGGGCTCGACCTGGCCGGGCTGTGCTTCCACGTGGGGTCGCAGACGCTCACGCCCAAGCCGTACCTGGAGGCCCTGCGCACGG
>CAZGVR010000250.1:1470-6468 GCA_964528945.1 uncultured Myxococcales bacterium | reverse complement strand
ACCATGGGGATCCTGATCCCCACGCTGATGCCCTTCGCGTACCACATGGGCGGCCTGCCCACGCTCGTCCTCTCCATGGGCGCGGTGCTGGACGGCGCGATCTTCGGCGACCACTGCTCGCCGCTCAGCGACACCACGGTGCTGTCGTCGATCATGTCGGGGTGCGACCACATCGATCACACGACGACCCAGCTGCCGTACGCGCTCGCCTGCTTCGCCATCGCGATGTTCGCGGGCTACCTGCCGCTCGGCCTCGGGGTCCCGGTGCCGATCCTGCACGTCGCCGGAGCGGTCCTCGTGTTCCTCGTCGTCAGGTTCGCGGGGCGGAAGGTGGTCAGATCGAGATGACGACCCACGAGGTGAGATCGATGTTGGCGTCGGGCCCGGTGTAGTCGCCGCCCATGTAGTAGGCCTCGTACTCGAAGACAGCGTCGGTGCCCGGCGTGACCTGGCCCGTGACGTCGATCATGACGATCGGCACCTCCTTGCCCGGGCACCAGCCGCCGCGCCCGTACCACCACGTGCCGTACTGGTTGGGGACCGTGCCCTCGTCGACCTGGTCCATGCACCCGAAGGTCGTGCCCGCGCCCGGGAATGCGCGGACGTTGTCCGTGCCGTCCACGATGAAGTGATGCGTCACGTTGCAGAACTCGGCGCAGTTGCCTGGCATGGACATCCCGTGGCCGCTCAGCACGGTCGCCAGCTCCACCTTGGCGGCGTCGACCGGTATGGCTACGGTGACCGGGGCGTGGGCCGAGTTGTACCCGGCGTCGAGGTGCCCTCCGGAGAACAGGTAGGTCGCCGACGACGGCCGCTCGGCCTTGCCCCGGTCCGAGAGCCGGATGTCGAGGTGGATCTCGTAGGGCTGCTGCGAGTAGACGGCCAGCCTGCGCGCCCCGCCCCCGGAGAGCAGGGGAAGGAGGCCGCTCGCGTCGTGCACCCACCTGCCCTCGCGGTGGTAGGTCGTGATCCACCTGCCTATCTCCAGGTCGCACGCGTCGGGGTCGGCCTCGTCGCACAGGTACAGGCTGTTGATGTAGTCCCAGGCAGGGCAGTAGCCGCGCTCGCCCGCGCCCACGCACGCGGCCGTCATGTCGAACTCCATGGTGTCGAACGCCTCCATGGCTGCCGCGTCGGGGAAGGTCACGTCGGCGTAGCTCCTCGCGCCGGCCCACGTCGGATCGGATACTACCTCCCCGTTGAAGACCGGGATCGCGGTGGCGCCGTCCGCGTCGAGGCGGGCCTGACGCTCGGCCTCGAAGTTGTAGTAGACGGCCTCGTTGGCGGCCATGGAGATGTTGGGGTGGAACCACTCGGTGCCGCTCGACGGCGGCCGCGTGGGATCGGCGTAGCTGCCGATGTAGCGGACCTTCTGGAACCGGTCTATGCCCACGCCCCATCCCGGGTTGGTCATGGTCGTGCCGATCCAGCCGTAGATCCCGCGGGCCGAATCGAGCACGTAGTGGACGTGGCCGCGCCACCACTCCTGGTCCTCCGCGGACATGCCGGCCAGGGCATCCTCCACCTCGGCCTGGATCACGTCCAGCGCCGTGCCTATGGCCGGCCCGACCTCGTAGGACACGAAGAAGTAGTGCACGTTCCTCGGGCTGCGCGAGAGCAGGGTGTTCACGTCGCGGGACCACAGGGGGACGTCGGCCCCCTCCTCCTGGGCCGGCTCGTCCTGCACGAACAGGTACACCTCGCAGCCGGTCCAGCTCTCGCTCAGCGTCCATGCCCCGTCCCTGGTCTGCACCGTGAAGTCGGCCGCGATGGCGCCGAGCGCAGGGTCGTCGATCGCCTCGACCATCTCCCGGACCGGCAGGCCGAGGACCTCGCAGACGCCGGGCGGCGGCGCCTCCTCCTCGTCCGCGTCGCCGTCCGTCCCCTCGGCGGAGTCCGGCGTGTCCGCATCCATGGCGTCGCCGGGCGTGTCGTCGGGCACGTCGGCCAGCGCGTCCGCGTCCGAGTCGCCGCCCTGACCCTTGCCGCCCCCGCACCCCGGCGCTGCGGCGATGGCGAGCACCGCCGCCAGCAGCGTGACGATCGTCTTCATGTCGTTCTCCGCTACGGGGCTCAGTGCCCCATCATGTTGAGGTAGAACTTGATGATCGAGAGGAACCCGACCGCGGCGGTCTCCACCCGCAGGATGCCGTGGCCGAAGAAGATGGGATCGAAGCGGCATTCGCGCGCGAGCTCCAGTTCGTCCGTTGCCCAGCCGCCCTCCGGGCCTATGCAGAGTACAGCCTTCGAGACGGGCCTGTCGATAGCGTTGAGCGCCGCGAAGAGGGAGCGCTTCGGCTCGGCCTCCCAGAAGAGGAGCCGGAGCACGTCGTCCCCGTCCTTGAACTGGGCGATGGCCTGCTCGAAGTCGAGGACCTCGGTCAGCTGGGGCAGTCTGGGCCTGCCGCACTGGCGGGCCGCCTGCTCCGCGATGCGGGCCAGCCGATCCACCTTCTCGTGCCGTTTGCGGGGGTCGAGCCGCGGGATCGATCGCTTCGACATCACCGGGATGATGGACGTGATGCCCAGTTCCGTGGCGGCTCGCACGATCCTCTCCAGCTTGTTGCCCTTGGGCAGCGCCTGGATGAGGTGCAGCTCGACGCTCTCCTCCCAGGTGACCTTTATCTGATCTCCGACGTGGAGCCTCACCAGGGCGGACCCGGCCTCCAGGATCTCCCCCTTGAAGAAGCAGCCCTGCCCGTCCCCGATCATGATGATCTCGCCAGGCCTGCAGCGCAGGACCTTGGCGAGGTAATGGGCCTTCTCGTCCTGGATGTCGATCGAGATCCCCGTGCGCACCACCTGATCAGCGACCACGACCCTCTTCATGGCGACCATCCTTTGCTACCGGGAAACCGCCCGACAAGGTGGATTCCTTGTTCCCCTCCGTTCCGGTGACCTATATATGGGACCTGAGCCGCTTCTTGTGAAGCCCCGGAATGAACCGGGAGCAGAGGGGAGACACGGAACCTTGGACGTCCGCGCCTACTTCGACCCGGCGACCGGGCTGCTGGCTCCGAAGCTCGGGGCGTGGGAGCCCAGGCCGCAGCAGGTGGCCATGGCCGAGGCCGTTGCCCGCTGCATCGAGTCCGGCGGGGCATGCGCCGTGGAGGCGTCCACGGGGACCGGCAAGACCTTCGCCTACCTGGTCCCCGCGCTCCTCGGCCCCGGCCGCGTGGTCGTGGCCACAGGCACCCGCAACCTGCAGGACCAGATCTTCAGGCGGGACCTTCCGATCCTGAGAGGGGTGAAGGGCCTGGACGGCAAGGCCGTCCTCGTGAAGGGGCTCTCGAACTACCTCTGCAGGCGGCGCTTCCGGGCGTTCGCGGAAGGACCGGCCGCCCCGTCGCCGTCCATGGATCAGCACTGGGGCAGGCTGCTCGAGTGGGCGTCGTCGACTTCCAGCGGGGACGTGTCCGAGATCGAGGGCGTGCCCGAGTCCTGGCCCTTGCTGCGCGAGGTCACGAGCGGGCGCGGCCTGCACGTGCCCGTGGGCTGCGCGTGCGCGGGCGAATGCCACGTGATGAGGCTGCGGCGCGAGGCCGAGGCGGCCAGGCTCATCGTGACGAACCACCACCTCCTCTTCGCGGACCTCGCCTTGCGCGAGGACGGCGCCCAGGTCCTGCCCGAGTACGACGCGGTCGTCTTCGACGAGGCCCACCGTCTCGAGGACGTGGCGACCGAGTTCTTCGGCCGCTCGATATCGCTGCCGGAGGTCCTGGCCGCGCTCGGCGAGGGCGAGCGCGCGCTGCACGCGGGGGAGGCGGAGGCGAACGCGCCTCCCCGCTCGAGGCGTCGCAGGACCAGGCAGGATCCGGTGCTCAGGGAGGCGTCCGAGGCCGCGTCCGCCTTCTTCGAGACGCTGGGCAGGCGCATGGGGGACATGGTCTCCGCGCGTCGCGGCAGGCAGTGGTCGCCGATCGGCGACCAGCCGGTCGTGAAGGCAGGCCTGGGCGAGGAGCCGTACCTGGACGATCGCGCCGAGCGTCTCTACCACAGGCTGGACGACCTGCTGGACGACGCCTCCCGCAGGATAGCGGACATGGCCGCCGACCCCGACACCGGAGCTTCCATCGCCCGCAGGGTCGCGGATCACCGGGACACCATGGCCGTTGTCCTCGACCGGGATCTCCCGAACCAGGTCTACTGGGCCGAGCTCAACGTCGTCGACCCGCACGCCACGAGGATAGGAGCCTCGCCCGTTGATCTGGCGCCCATCTTCCGCGAGAGGGTGTTCGAGAGGATCGGGGCCGTGGTCCTCACGAGCGCGACCCTGTCCGCGGACGGGACCATGCAGCACCTGGCCACGACCATCGGCTACCCCCAGGCGGAGTCCGAGTCCCTGGTGCTGCCGTCGCCCTTCGACGTCGCGGGCTCTGCCATGCTCTACATCCCGGAGGACGTCCCGGCGCCGTTCGACGAGGGCGCCGCCGCGAGGGCGGCGCCGGAGATCCCGAGACTGGTCGAGCTGACCGGCGGCGGCGCGCTGGTGCTCTTCTCGAGCTGGCGGGCCATGAGGAGATGCTTCGAGATCTGCAGGCCGACCCTCGGGAGCTACGAGGTTCTCTGCCAGGGGCAGGCGGCCAGGGACGAACTCACGAGGAGGCTCAGGGAGGGCGGCGATTCCGTGCTGTTCGCGACCGCGAGCTTCCGCGAGGGCGTGGACATCCCGGGGCCGGCCCTGAGGCTGGTCATCGTTGACAAGATACCCTTTGCCGCGCCCGACGACCCGGTTCTCGAGGCGCGCATGGAGAGGATCAGGAGCGAGGGCGGCGACCCGTTCACCAGGTACCAGATCCCTTCGGCCGCCATCGCGCTCAAGCAGGGGCTCGGCCGCCTGCTCAGGACCAGGAGCGACAGGGGCATCCTCGCGGTCCTGGACCCGAGGTTCTGGACCAAGAGCTACGGCCGCCGCCTGCTGCGCGCCCTGCCCGGCTGCCCGGTCACCAGGAACTTCGAGGACGTGGCGGAGTTCTGGGAGAGGCGGAGGCGGCGGGG
>CAZGVR010000250.1:0-1460 GCA_964528945.1 uncultured Myxococcales bacterium | reverse complement strand
CGGGCACGCGGTGGCGGTCGGTGTGGGGGGCCGCCGCGGCGGGCAGCCTGCGCCACTTCCTCGGGGATTCCTCGATCGCCTTCATCTCGGATGGCGTGACCCGTCCCAGGCGCCTTTTGACGCGCGACGCATCTACGACTCTCAGCATCTCCGGCAACGCGTAGCCATCCCGGGAAAGTGCATCCGGCCTTCTTCGGACGACGGGATAGAAATCGCCACTCATCGGGCTCGACGTGACCGGTACGAGAGCGATCACGTTGTAGCTGATTACTACCGCGGCGTTTTCGCTGAGCACGACGCCTGGACGAGGCCCCGACTGCTCGCGGCCCACTATCCGCTCCACCGGGTCCGGCTCGACGAATACAATGGTTCCACGCGTCATCGTCATGGATCGTCCACCCAGCCCAGCTTCGAATCCCATCGAACCGGGATCGCGCGGGCGTAGTCCGAGGTCCAGTCCTCCACGGGAAGAGACTCGAACCAGGACGCGATATCCTCTCCGGCGAAGCCAGCCAACTCCAAACCAGCCATGGTGGCGGAGGAACCGCAGACGACGAACTGCCGAGAAGCGACGAGGAGCGGTACTCCCGGCCCCGAGAACAGGGCAACCGTGACGGACTGACCAGAGATCACGACGGTCACAGCCGATCCGCCTCCCGTCACCTTCGCGATCATGACTTCTTGCGGACCTCTATTGCGAGGTTAGCCTTGATTCCGAACACCGGCATGCCGTCAGGCGCGGCCGTTTCCGAGTCCTCGACCGAGAGCACCGTGACGCCGAGACGGATCTCGTACTTCGTGCCGTCCTTGTCGACCTCGAGGGTCATGGGAGGACCGGTGCGAACCGTGAAGTCGATTTCTCTAGCCATGATTTCGTCTCGCTCGCCCGCGATATACGCTTGCAGGAAACCTACCTCCTGGATGCCGATGCTGCAAGTGCAGCGTAGGCCATCCTGGACAATACATGTCCCGTGGCGTCATTCCGCAACCGGGGCGATGGATGGATCGGGCGTTTTGAAATGGCCATGATCGAAAGATATTCCATGTTCCGTGCCAGCATGGACCGGCAGGACGTACACCGTCTCACGGGCAATCCGTGAAGCCCCGCACGTCAGCTCTCGAATAGTGGTTCCGGCCGATGGAACGGTCAGGGACGACGCTGTCCCCAGGCTCGACAGGGAGGATGGCCCGGTGCCGGTGGACTTCCGGCAGCGGGAGGGCTAAACTTCATCCTCTTCCAGGGAGAGGTTTCCAGCATGTCGAAGAACAAGCACAGGCACATCGGCGGAGCGCCGGGCGGCGCGGCCAGGCCGGCCGGGATGGTGGACCTCGCGGCCGAGATGACCAGGGAGCGGATCGCGGCCATGATCGAGCAGGCCGGGCCGGAGCTCTCGAAGCACGCGGCGCTCGACTTCTCGGGCATCGACTTCGCCAAGGTGAGGCAGGCCTTCACCAAAGGC
>CAZGVR010000249.1:3409-6479 GCA_964528945.1 uncultured Myxococcales bacterium | reverse complement strand
CATGGCGCTCAGGTACCCGCACACCTTGCACCGCCACACCTTGCGCCTGCCGCCCGCCGCCACCACCTGCCCTGCCGCCGGCCCTGCCGCCTGCGCTCCCGCCGCCTTCTCCCTGGAATCCGGCCTGCGCTCGGGTATGGACTCCACCTGCCGCTTGCCCTGCACGACGTCGGCCGAAACGTAGAGCCCGCAGTAGCACGTGCCGAACTCGGCCAGGTCGTCGTCCCTGTAGTCGCACGGGCAGATGACGTCGAGATCCTCTTCCCGCTTGCCTGCCGCGAGCCTGCACGGGCAGGCCTGGTAGCCGTACCTCCCGGCGTTCACGAGCAGCCCGTCGCAGAGCGGCAGGGTCATGTCGAGGTCCGGGTTCAGGTTGTACCCGCCAGCGCGCGCCTCGCGGTCCAGCTTCTCCATGTGCGCGCGAGCCTTGCCGAGCCTGTCGCCTTCCAGCTTCACGTGAGATCCTCCTCGAACTGATCCGGGTGGTAGCCCTGTATCACGATGTCGCCGCCTTCCGCGATCAGGATCGGGTAGGAGACGCGGCTCACGTGCCGCTCCATCTCCCTGAGCGCCTCCCACTTCTCCTCGCCCTCGAGCAGATCCATGTAGTGGACGCGGTAGGGCACGCCGTTCTCCTCGAGCCAGTCGCGCGTCCGCCTGCACCAGATGCAGGTGGATAGAGCATAGAAGTCCACGACACCACGCCTGGGCATCACGCGGCTCCTTTCCAGGTTCCCCGGTCACACATATCGGCCCGGGCCGCCCCGTGTCAACCGGCCGGGTATCCCTCGGCCTTCAGCTCGGCCCCGGTCTTGCCGGCCGCGTCCAGGATCTTGGTCGCGAGCATCGATCTCCTGCCCCTCATGGCTTCCCTCCGTGCTGGACGCGAGACTACGCTCGCCGTCGCGTTGCGGCAAGGCACGGCACGCCGGCTGGCGAAGGCCTTGCCTGATGCACATCCGAATGGTACATACTAGCGTACCTGTTGGAGGATACATGCCAGTCGCCAGGTTCAGCGAGGACGTGCGCCCGGTCACCGACCTGAGGGTGAAGGCCTCTGAGATAGTGAGGCACGTGAGGAGCACCGGGCGCCCGGTCCTGCTCACCAGGCGGGGCCGCGGGGTCGCTGTGATCGTCGATCTGGAGGAGTACGAGAGGTTGTCGGACAGGGCGTCCTTCATCGATGCGGTCCAGACCGGCGTGCGCGCCGCGCGCGACGGCGACCTGCACGCCGATGCGGAAGCCGCGGAGATACTCGAGTCCTTCGGAAGGTGAACCATGGCAGCCCGCTCGACCATCCTCTGGACCGGTCCGGCGCTCGACGACCTCCGCGAGATGCGGCGCTACGTGGCCGCGGACGATCCTGCGGCAGCCCGCAGGCTCGGGGACCGCATAAGGAGGCGAGTGGCTCTCCTCGGGCGACACCCCGTCTCGGGTCGGGCCGTGCCGGAGCTTCCCGGCCTGGGCCTCCGGGAGGTGATCGTGGCACCCTACCGCATCGTCTACGAGGTGGACGCGGCCGGGAAGCGCGTGATCATCCTCAGGGTCTGGCATGGACGCCGGGATCTCGCGGCCGGCATCACGCCTGCCTGAGCCGGGCCATCCCGCCCGGATTCACCTGTGCTATCATTCGCTGCCATGCCGCTTCCCGTGGACACGAGCGAGGCGCACGCGCTCGCGCTCGACGCGCACGACCCGCTGGCCGGGTTCCGCGCGCGGTTCCACCTGCCGCCCGGCACGATCTACATGCTGGGCAACTCGCTCGGGCTGGTGTCGCTGGACGCTGAGGCCTCGATCCTGCACGCGCTCGACGACTGGAAGCGGCTCGGCGTGGACGGCTGGTCCGATGCCGACCCTCCATGGTTCCGGCTCGCCGAGACGATCGGCCAGTCCGCGTGCGCGCTCGTGGGCGCGCTCCCGGGCGAGGTGGTCGCTACCGGCACGACCACGGTGAACGTCCACTCGCTGCTCGCGACCTTCTACCGCCCCGGGGGCCGTCGCACCAGGATCCTCGCGGACGAGCTGAACTTCCCGTCCGACCTCTACGCGATCCAGGGCCACCTCCGCATGCGCGGGCTCGACCCGGCCGAACACCTGGTGCTCGCGCGTAGCACGGACGGCCGCACGCTCGACGAGGCGCGCATCATCGATCTCATGACCGACGAGATCGCGCTCGTGCACCTTCCCTCGGTCCTCTACAGGAGCGGCCAGCTCCTCGACGTGGAGCGGCTCGCGGCCGCGGCCGCCGGGCACGGCATCCCCCTCTCGCTGGACTGCTGCCACTCGGCAGGCACGGTCCCGCACCGGCTGCACGACTGGAACGTGGACTGCGCCATGTGGTGCGGCTACAAGTACCTGAACGCTGGCCCTGGCTCGACCGCCTTCCTCTTCGTTCACCAGAAGCACTGGGCTCAGAAGCCGCTTCTCTCGGGCTGGTTCGGCTTCGTGAAGGCCAGGCAGTTCGAGATGCTCCCGGAGTTCGACCACGAGAGGAGCGCTGGCGGCTGGCAGATCTCCTCGCCCGGGATCCTCGGCGCGGCCGCGCTAGAGGGCGCGCTCAGGATCACGCTTGAGGCCGGAGTGGACCGCATCCGCGAGAAGTCGATCGCGCTCACCGAGTACCTGATCGGTCTCGTGGACGCGCTCGTGCCCGGCGCGAGAGAGGGTGCGAGCGTCCGCATCGGATCTCCTCGCGATCCCGCGCGCCGCGGCGGCCACGTGTCGCTCGAGTGCGGCCCCTCGGCAAGGCGCGTGTTCGACTCGCTCCGCGCACACGGCATCGCCGTGGACTTCAGGCCTCCCGACGTGATCCGCGTGGCGCCCGCCGCGCTCTACAACACGTTCCACGAGGTGTGGGTCGTGGCCATGGCCCTCGCGCAGGCCGTCGCGTCCGCCTCCTGATGCTTCCCACCTCCAGGGCTTCCCGCCCCCCACCCCCCTCGCGGCAGCGCCGGCCCGATCAGGGCGAAGGCGACGACGGCGACGCAGCAACCGCAGCCACGTCCCGCACCACGCAAACCTCACGCCATGCCGCGCGGCTCGTGAATCCTGCGCTTCACGTGCGCCCGGC
>CAZGVR010000249.1:0-3399 GCA_964528945.1 uncultured Myxococcales bacterium | reverse complement strand
GACGAGATCGTGGCACACCGCCGTTGCCGCGATCAGGCTGTCCATGACCGGCATCCGCCTCCCCGCCCCCTCGGCCTGCCCCTGGATCCGCCCCCAGGTTCTCGCTACCGCCTCGTCCACGTCCAGGATCCGCCCCTTGAACCTCTCCTTCAGCTCGTTCTCCACCCAGGACAGGATCGCGCGGCGCCTGCTCCGGTCCTTCAGCCTCGCGATGCCCTTGTGCAGCTCGCCGATCGTGAGGACGCTCAAGTGCATGCCCCGCTCGTCATGCGACCGGATCCAGTCGTCGACGCGGTCCACGCGCCGCCTTCTGGCGAGGGTCGAGACCACGCACGTGTCCAGCAGCCACCTCACAGATCCACCTCCCTTGGCCCTTCCTTGCTCCTCTCGAGATCCAGCTCGACGCCCTCGAGCGGGGATCTGCGGAAGAACTCGACGAGATCCCCCCTCGGGGCGAGCATCCTCTCGTAATCCTCCACGGACATGACCACGACCACCTTCCTGCCGTGCCGCGTCACGATCTGCGGTCCCTTGTTCAGCGCCCGTTCCACTACCTCGCTGAATCGGTTCTTCGCGTCCTGGAGTTTCCAGGGTCCGTCCATGCTCCACCGCCTATCTAGACAGTCTAGCCAGAATATCGCGAGCCGCGGCGCCCGTCAATGGGCGCCCGCATCCCGACGTGCGTGCCAGCTTGTGGTCACCACCTGTGCGCTGGCCGCGCAGCGGAGCCAGAGGAAAGGCGCCCTGACCACCTCCATCCGATGGGACTTCACTAGTCTTCGAACAGCGACCTCGGCAATCCCGATTGACGGACGATCGACGCGAGAGTACCGATTCTCAGCTCATCGTGATCCGGTACGGGCACGGTAACCGTGGATCCAGGCAGCTTCCTCTGCATCACCACATGACTGCCCCTTCGCCTGACCTCGACGAATCCGTTCTCCGAGTTGCACCCTGACTGGCTATGTCCAGCTCGGGGCAGAGCGACACGTATCCATTCCCCTCGCGCTCGATGATGCCCGTCATTTCCCTCGTATGCGTCATGATTGAAAACCTCCTTCACGTGGGTAGAGGCGGCAAGGGCATGACGCCCGGTCGAATCTGCCACGTCGAGCACGGAGATCTCCAGCGCGCGCCCGCGCGCCCGCGCGCCCGCGCGCACCCCCCGCGCCATCACCCACGCGCGCCCGCCACTACACGCCACGCGCGCCACGCGCGCGCCCGTCACGCCTGGCACGCGAACCGCCACAATGGCGGGAGCCGGGGCAGGACGGGGTCAGTCCCCTATCACCGGCCACCCCGGCGGCCTGTCCGGGAGCGGCGGGATCCACGGGCACGTGGAGTCGTGCTGGCACAGCGCGAAGTTGAGCTCCGTGCCGTCGGTCTGGAAGTACAGGCCTATCTGGTTCACGAGGAAGGTGTTGATGTCGAACGGCAGATTCGGGTCCGGGATGTAGAACCCGTGGTCGCCGTCCGGGAAGATGATGGGGAACAGGCCCGCGCTCACGCCGTCCGGGCACACGATGCGCTCGATCCACTCGCGGCCGCCCCCGCTCATCGTCTCGACCTCGCACTCGGCCAGCGCTGCCCCCACCTCGGCGTCCGGCACCGACGGCCGCCACACGCGCAGCGGGTCCGCGGGGTAGGGCGACGCGTACCCGTCCGTGTCCAGGTCCAGGTCGTCCGGGTCGAACAGTATCGGGCACGCCTCGGTGTCGCACCTGCCCGACGCGTCGTCCACGTAGCTCCTGCCATACGACTCCACGCCCTCGAGCACCCAGTTGTCCACGAGCAGCTGGTTCGGCGTCTTTCCGTACCTCGGATCGTCCTCCCACAGCTCGAGAATGCCGGCCGCCCTCATCTGGGCCGCGGCAGTGTTGATGGGCACGACCCTGTCGCCGGCCGTTCCTATCACGAGGGCGTTCACGTGGTGCGGCGGATCCTCCGGGTTCCGGAGCGGCTCCAGGAAGTAGTGCGGCGCGTGGTTGATCGGGTCCCCTGGCTCGAGCGCGATCTGGGCGAGGCTGAGCAGCCTCCTCATCTCGGGCGTGTTCCTGTCGATGCCGTAGCCCTCGGTCGGCGACACGAGCGGCTCGCCAGCCGACCACGTCAGGTACTGGTACTCGGCTCCCACCTCGAACGTGTCGACGACCCTGATCGGCTCGGCGCCCGCGAGCGGCTCGCACGTGTCCGTGCGATCGATGTCTCCCTCCCTCCACACGCTGAACGCTAGGGGGTTGCCCTGGTCCGACGGGATGGTGATCCTGACCCTGCCGCCTCCCCTGAACATGGCGCACTTGTGCTCGCCGTTCGCCCCGTTCTCCGCCAGCAGCACGTTGCCCTCGACCGCGAGGTCCGGGTCCAGGCACGCGAACTCCACGTTCGTCTTGTCGTTCACGTCCGGGATCAGGAACCCGAGCGAGACCTGCCCCTCCTCGCAGCCCGTGTCGCCGCCCTCCACCATGCCCTCGCTGACGAGCGTGCTCACCACGAGCGGCGAGAAGATCCTGAGCACGACCGCCCGCCTCACTCCGCCGTCGTCGTCGCGCACCGCGATGTCGCTGAGCCCGCCGCCGCCCGACGTGGGCGCGATCGCCCTTATGGCCGGGTCGAGCCCGCCCATGAGCGCTGACATGATCCCGCCCAGGCTCTGGCCCCAGACGTAGTACCTCCCGTCGGGCCCGCCCATGTCCACGACGCCGTCCGCGTCGAAGTCGCCGGCCAGCTCCACGTCGCCGTCCCCGTCGTAGTCGCCCACGAGCCTGTTCTCCGAGGGGTTCTCCTCGTCCAGCTCCCAGTCCTCGTAGTCCCAGCGATCCTCGGCCCTGCCGTCCCCGTCGATGTCGATGGGCCCGGCGCGCCTCACGCCGTCGAACGACCTCAAGATCCTTATCATCCCGAAGTGGTCGAGCGCCGACTGCCTCACCACGTCGCGGGTGTGCGAGATGTACGACGTCCAGAAGTCGCCGCCGCTCTCCTTGCTGCCGTCCCTGTCCGGGTCGAGCGCCCGGTCGTCCGTGAGCGCGTCCCCGGCCGGGGCCAGGTCGTTCGTCTGGAAGATGGACCGAACCGTGTCCATGATGAAGGAGTCGAACCCCAGGCCGTGGTGCACGCAGTTCACGGCCACGGTCGCGAACCCGAACCGCGCCATGGTGCCCGCGAACCCGAACACCTCGAGGTTGAACGCGGTGTAGCCGTGACCGTAGAACACGACCGGGAACGGCTTCCCGGGCTCGGGCCTGTACTCCTCCTTGGGCACTGTCACGAAGATCGAGACCCACCCGGGCGACTCCTCGCCCTCGCCCGTCAGGCCGTCCACCCTCCACACGCCCTCGTCCGCCCGCACCACGTCGAGCCGGCCGTTCCCGCTCTTTTTGCCCGACCCGATCTGACCGATCT
>CAZGVR010000248.1:4704-6484 GCA_964528945.1 uncultured Myxococcales bacterium | reverse complement strand
GAGCGGCGACGAAGGACGTTATATACCCGTTCCCTCGTTACTTGCCAGGGCCTGCCGTGCCGCCGGAGTCGAGGCGCTTGCCCGGCGGTCCGGGCATGGATAGGATCCGGCGCAACATGAAGAACAAGGCAGCCTTCCTGGGCGGACTCGGGGCAGGAGCGCTCGTATCGACCATCGTGCTGGTCGCCTACCTGCGCTGGATCATCGACTTCACCACGAACCGGTCCGCCGACGTGGTGATGAACTTCCTCAGCATCATAGGGCTGATGATGGTCCTGGGGATGGTCGTCGTGCTGGAGGGCCTCCTGCTGCGCGAGGTCTACCACGGCCTGCACAAGGACGAGCCCGGGACGTGGGACGGCCGCGACGGCATGAAGGAGGAGATCAAGCGCAGGATCAGGGAGTCGAAGATCATGTGGGCATTGGTCCTCACGATCCCGCTCGCGATCAACATCTTCGTCATGGACCGGGCGACCGGGCGCAGGCTCCTGAACGGCGAGTTCATGCGGACCTCGACGGTCCTCACCATGCTCAGGTCGAAGGACATGGACCTGCGCGTCGAGGGGATTGGGGACGCGGTGGCGCTGAACAGCCGCGCTCCGGGCAGGCTCCTCGCGCGCATCGTCTCCCGCAAGGGGCCCGATGCCAGGTACGCCGCGTGGGCGGTCGCATCGCGCAGGGATCACGAGGCGGTAGTCCCTCTCAGGTGGCTCTTCCTCGATGGCGACCGGGAGCAGCGGCAGGTCGCGGTCGTCTCCCTCGCCAGGATGGGAGACCCGCGAGGGGCAGAGCTGGCCACCATGGCCCTCGAGCGCGGCGAGTCGCCCGAGCTGGAGATCGCGATCGCCCTGGGAATCGCCGGGCACATCCCGGCCCAGGGCGCGCTCGAGAAGCTGGGGGGGGACGAGGCCAAGCCCGACGTTGTCCGGGCCGCGGCCTTCTGGGCGATCTCGAAGATCGAGCAGCAGCGCTTCAGGCTGGCCTGGATCGACCAGGGCGGTCCGGACGTAGCCGGCTTCGATGCCCCGGATCGCGAGGGCTGGCGGCCGCTTGTCTTGGGCCTGTCTAGCGAGTGGCTGGTCGTGAGGTGCGCCGCCGTGCAGGCGCTCAGGTACGCGGGGCCCGTCGGGACGAGCGCCGACGTGCAGGCCGCGTTCGAGCGGGCGCCCTACGACGAGAACTGCCCGTCGATCACCCTGGACCAGTACAAGTCGACAAGGTTCGAGTTCGTCGCGCCCGGGTTGTTCCGGAGCTACGTCGTGAACGCGCTCTCCGGCATCGGGGACAGGTTCGTCGTGGGCTGGCTGGACGATCAGGCCGAGGACCGCAAGAACGCCGACGAGGTCATCCTCAAGGCCCGCGACCTGGCGAGGCAGATACGGGAGATCCGGTAGGGCCGGAGAGGCTCCTCCATGTGGACTTGGGCTCTGGATTCCGGTAGATCTCCCGCATCCCATTCTTGATTGGAGAATGCAATGTCGAGAAGGTGGTCAGGAATCATGGCGGTCGCGACCCTGCTGGCGGCAGCCATCCCCGCGCACGCACAGGGCCTCGAGACGTCGATCGACGTCCAGAACTACAGGCCCAACCCCGGGCCGGGCAACTACCTCGGCGTCCAGGGCAGCGACGTCTCGCCCCACCTGCAGATCGCGTTCGCCATGGACTTCAACTTCCAGTGGAAGCCCCTCGTGCTAGAGCAGGCCACGGGCCGGATCTTGAACGCGGTCGAGTACCAGGCGACCGCGGACTTCCCGTGGGCCATCGGCCTGTTCACCATCCC
>CAZGVR010000248.1:448-4694 GCA_964528945.1 uncultured Myxococcales bacterium | reverse complement strand
GCGGAAGACGGCAAGCTCTCCACCACCGCGATCAGGGACCTCAGGTTCCACCTCTAGGGACGGCTCCTGGGCGGCGGGCCCAAGGGCACGGAGAAGGACGGACCCGGGCTCGCGGTCACCCTGGGCCTGTCCGTGCCGACGGGCAACGACGAGAGCTTCGCGGGCGACGCGAACGTCACGGTCGATCCGATGATCGTGTTCGACTACCGCGTGAAGTTCTTCAAGTTCTCCTTGAACGTCGGCGCCCGCGTCCGCCAGATGAGCGTGGTGGCCGACTTCCAGCTCGGCCACGAGCTGCTCTACGGGCTCGGCGTGGACTTCATGCTCGTGAAGAAGCGGCTGCAGCTCATCGCGGAGTTCGAGGGGGGCTTCCTGCTGAACGGCAAGACCAAGCTCGAGAAGCGCGCCCCCATGGAGGCGCGGGCCGGCATCGGCTGGGCGTTCGGCAAGGGCAAGGACCTGCACCTGATCCTGGGCGGCGGCATGGGCTTCGGGGCCGCGCCGACCGTTCCGGAGTTCCGCATCCTCGCGGCGCTGCGCTACACGCCCGTCAACCTCGACTCCGACGGGGACGGCGTGATCGACCGCCAGGACCTGTGCGTGGGCGAGGTGGAGGACAAGGACGGCTTCGACGACTCGGACGGCTGCGCGGACCCCGACAACGACGAGGACATGGTCGTCGACGAGGAGGACACCTGCCGCGACGAGGCGGAGGACGCGGACGGGTTCGAGGACGCTGACGGCTGCCCGGACGCCGACAACGACGGCGACGGCATCGACGACGGCCAGGACGAGTGCCCGGACGCGGCCGAGGACGTGGACGAGTTCGACGACGGAGACGGCTGCCCGGATCCGGACAACGACGCGGACGGCGTGCCCGATGCCGACGACAAGTGTGGTCTCGAGGTGGAGGACGTCGACCAGTTCGAGGACGGCGACGGCTGCCCCGACCCCGACAACGACGGGGATGGCATGCCGGACGACACGGACACCTGCCCGGTCGAGGCCGAGGACAAGGACGGCTTCGCCGACGAGGACGGGTGCCCGGACCCCGACAACGACATGGACGGCGTTCCGGACGCGTCGGACTCGTGCCCGGACGAGGCCGAGGTGCTGAACGGCGTGAAGGACGAGGACGGGTGCCCGGACAAGGGCGCGGCGCTGGTGATAATCGAGAAGGACCAGATCAAGATCACGCAGCAGATCAACTTCAAGAAGGACTCGGCCGAGATCCAGGGCAAGAAGTCCTTCGAGACGCTCGACGTGGTCGCCGCCATCCTTGCAGCCAATCCCGAGATCAGGCTGGAGGTCCAGGGTCACACCGACTCCACCGGCGACAGGCAGCACAACATCGATCTCTCCAAGTCGCGCGCCGAGTCGGTCGTGGCCTACCTGGTGAGCAAGGGGGTCGCGGCCGACCGTCTCGTCGCGGTCGGGCTGGGCCCGGACGAGCCCATCGCGGACAACGCGACCAAGGCTGGCAAGGAGCAGAACCGCAGGGTCGAGTTCCACATCGTCGCGGATGCCCAGGCGACGCCTGCGGAGCCTGCGGCCCCGGCGCCCGCAGCCGGCGCCCCGTCCCCGTCAGCCTCCGAGTGATTCCATCCCGAGACTCGCCTTGCCCTTCCATTCGACCCAGCTCTCGATGCCGAGAGGCCATGCGCACGTCATGCACGTGCCCTGGTAGGTGAGCTGGAAGCCGTCCTCGGACTGGGAGACCGTCTCCACGGGATGACGGTGCATGGTGCACACCGGGGAGGTCTCGATGGTCACACGCACGCGCTCGTACTCGTCGACGAGCGCCCAGCGCGCGACTCGCGGCCACGAGCCGCGGCTGGCGAGGATCCGCTCGCCCGGCCCGAGATCGATCGGCGGATCCAGGATCACGTGGTACCTGTCGGGCGCGTCGCCGGCGAGGAGGTTCAGGTTCCAGGCGACTGCCAGGATCGCGTCCAGCGGTCGTTCCCCGTCCCAGGAGAGGGCGTAGCCGGTCCCCACGCGGGCCTCGTCGGCCCTGATGACGTAGCGCTTGGACACGCGCAGCCTGCCGCCCGGCAGGGAGACCTCCGTCTCGAGCGCGATCCGTGCCTTGCCGTCTCCGGCAGAGGCCTCGCCCGCCCTCCACCTGCACGAGGCGAGATCGGCAAGGACCGGGCAGGTCCTCGACTCGAGGCCGGATGGGTCCGCGCCGGCTGGCAGGATCATCTCCTGGAACCCGCGCCTCGGCACCGCGTCGTACACGAGCTTCCGCTCGAGGTCGCGCCCGAGCGTGCGATCGATGTCGTGGATCGACGCCAGGCGCTCCTCGCCGCCCCTGCCGTCGCCGGCGTGGGACGACTCCACCGAGTGGTAGATCTCGGGCCTGCGAGCCATCGTGTCCACCAGGTTCAGGCACGTGGGGCGGTGGATCGCCTCGATCAGGCACCCGCCCTGCGAAGGCGCGGCCGTGAAGATCGCCTTGCCGGTCTCCACGACGATCTCCTCGTCGCCGTCGCAGTCGAGATCGCACGTGGTCAGGCGGATCCCCCCCTCGGGCTCGGGGTCGACCAGGTTCTCCGCGCGCAGCATGTGGAGCCACAGGGCCCGGCGCAGGTGCGGGAGGTAGAGCCCGCCGAACAGCCCGTGCCAGTAGGCGCAGTTGGTCTGGCTCCTGTACAGCTCCCGGCGCGCCTCGCTCGCGGTCCCGCCGGCCGCGCCCAGGCCCGACCTCAGATCCCGCTGCTCGGCACGGGCCACCTTGTCGCTGACCCTGAGCATGTGCTTGTGCATGAAGTTGGATTCCGGGTACTTTGCGAGGAAGCCGTCCCAGTAGCCGCCGCGCACGAAGGGGCCGGCCTCCTCCTCCATGCCGGCCTCCCTGATCCGGCGCACGACGCCGGCGAGACGGATCCCTGCGGCGGCCGGCAGGGACCACTCCCCCATCTCGTGATAGGAGCACGTCGGGAGGTATATCCGCCCGCTCGAGGGCTCGGTGGCCATGACCCGGGAAGGGTGCTCGGTCCGGAGCGCACCCGAGTCCTGGGCCGATGCGATGCAGGACATGAAGCGCTCGAGCCACCCCTTGTCCCAGACCCACTCCCTGGTGCCCGGCCACAGGCCGAACTTCTCGGCGTCGTCGCCGTAGGTCCACGAGGATCCCGGGCGCGTGGCCAGCAGCCGGACCGTCTCCTCGGGCTCCCTGAACGGTATCGCGTACCTCAGGGACCGGGCGATCGGGAAGACGGCGAGCATCTTCCCCCACTTCTCCGTGGCCCACCAGCCGCAGATCTCGCCGTCGAGTATCCCGGCGAAGCGCAGGTGCGTGTCGTCGACGAGGGTCCACTCGTAGCCTGCCTCACGGATCACGGCCGGCAGGTCCGGGGCCCATGCCCTCTCCGCGAGCCACATCCCGCGCGGCATGGCGCCGAACAGGCGCGCGCACTCGTAGCGCATCAGCCTGAGCTGGCCGAGCGCGTCCCGCGGCGGGATGGACGACAGCATGGGCTCCTGCCAGCCGCCGCCGACGATCTCGACCTGCCCGCGCGAGGCGAGGCCCCTGAGCAGCGCTATCGTGTCCGCGCGCCGCGACTCGATCCACTCGAGCAGCGGTCCGGAGAAGTGGAGCGCCATGCGCACGGCCGGGAACCGCTCGATCATGCCGACGATCGGGGCGTAGCAGGCATCGTGGGCCTGTTCGAACACCTTCTCGACGTTCCCGGTCGGCTGGTGAGCGTGCAGGACGAAGAGCAGCCTCGGCGTGCTCGACGAATAGCTGGGCTCTCGATCCATGTGCCGTCCCGCTCCTTCCATGTTGCCTTTCGGTGACGCGAGGATACAATGTGCGCATGCGGACGAGAAGACTTCCTTTCGCCTTCGCGCTCGCCGCGCTCCTTGCGACGTGCGGCGGTTCCGGATCCGATCCCGGCGTGTCCCTCCTGTTCGAGTTCCTGGACGAGGAGATGACGGAGCTCGAGCTGCTCGTGTACGAGCGGCCCGATGACGGCCTCTGCGACGCGACCGCCATGCAGTCCCCGTCAGCCTGGCCCGATACCACGGCGATCCCCGACCAGACCCTCCACCCCACCTACGGGGTCGGGCTCACGCTCCAGCTGGACCCGGGCAGGTGGGGGTTCGCCTTCAGGGGGGGCAATGCCGCATTCCCGGTCGGGACCAAGGATCTGGCGCGCGGCTGCACGATCGCGGATCTCGAGAGCGGTGCGAACCCGGGGGTGAACATCGTGATCGAGCGCATCTACTGGCCGGGCGT
>CAZGVR010000248.1:0-438 GCA_964528945.1 uncultured Myxococcales bacterium | reverse complement strand
GACCATCGCCGCCGCGACGTGCTGCAGCTCGGCGTGGCGGGGAGGGTGGGGATCGACGCCGGCCGGCTGGGCGGCGTGCTCGACGTCCGCTATGCCTCCGGGGACGGCAACCTCGACGACGACGAGATGTGCGACGACGGGAACGAGGCGGACGGTGACGACTGCTCCGGCGATTGCCTCTCCACGCCGGTGCTCACGCTCAACGTTACCACGCTCTCGTCGCAGTTCGATCCGGTGCTGCTGTCGGCAGGCGTGAACGGCTTCGTGCTCGCCTACACCTGCGACGCTCTTCCCACCCCGCCGCCGGGTGCCGACTCCGGGCAGCACGTGAGGGGCCAGAGGCTCGACGGCAAGGGCCACCCCATCATGATGGGGACGTTCTCCGATGCCCAGCTGAACGTGACCTCCATCAACCAGGCGCAGTTCCAGCCCTCGCTC
>CAZGVR010000247.1:1278-6493 GCA_964528945.1 uncultured Myxococcales bacterium | reverse complement strand
ACATCTTTCCCTACACGTGTGCTCTTCCGATCTATTTCTCTCGCGGCCAGCTCCGTGGCGAAGAATTGACATTCGTATAACCGGATGAACGAATATCGTCAAGCCCGCATCGGGATTGCCTCCCGAGGTGATTCCGCCATGGCCCTGATCTCGGCACGGTTCGAGTGGACAACGGTGACCTCATTTCAGACCTCTGTAGGCAAAGTACAACCCGACGAGCACGATCGCCGCGCCTGCTCCCCTTCGCAGGAAATCCAGCACGCGGGTTGCCTTCTTGTTTTCTATCAGTTGTCTCGCCGCCCCCATCGACGTCCCGGCGATCAGTATCAGGACGCTGTGCCCCAGAGCGTAGACCAGCAGGAGCGTGCCTCCCCAGGCTACCGACGAGCCCGAGCCTGCGAGGTACGTCAGGAGCACTATGAGGATGGGCCCGGCGCACGGCGCAGACACGACACCGAAGAGCAGTCCCAGCACGAGCGCGCCGACGAGCCCACGCGTCTTCGGCTGCAACCTGCCGCCGAGCGACGGGATGGGAATCGTCACGACACCCATCAGGTGCAGGCCCATCGCGACGCAGACCGCGGCGACGAGCCAATTCCAGACACCGGAAACGTCCCCGTACAGCTTGCCCGCGAGCGCGGCCACCATCCCCAGGACCGTGAACGTCACGGCGAGCCCGAGGATGAAGACGAGCGAGAACGCGAACGCCCGCAACACCCCGGGCTTGTCCTCCTTGCGGCCTGCGATGAAGCTCATCATCAGCGGGATCATCGCCAGCACGCAGGGGTTCGAGGCGGTGAGCAGGCCGCCCAGGAACACCGCGACGAGCGCGAGCCACGGGTTGGAGTGGATGTACTGCCCGGTGTCGGAGAGGAAGGTCTCGAACATCCGTCACTTCTCCTTGGAGGCCGCGGTCGTGAGCATGGCTGCGATCTCCGCCACGCCCGGCACCTTGCCGACCGTCCTCACCTCTCCGTCGATGACGAGCGCCGGGGTCATCATCACCCCGTACTTCATGATGTCCTCGATCTTCTCGACCTTCTCGATCTCCGCCGCGACGCCCGAGGCTGCGATCGCCTTCTCGGCCTCCGCGAAGAGCTTCTTGCACTTCTGGCACCCCGTGCCCAGGATCTTCACCTTCATCATCTCGCTCCTTTCATTGGTCCGTCTTTGCTGTTTCGCGTGCATCTCGGTCCTCACCGTCACGTGATATTCCCGAACGCCCATCCCACGAGCGTCGACATCACGACCGTGAGCGTGCAGAAGACCAGCGTCTTGCGGGCGCCGATCACCTTGTAGATGACCAGGATGCTAGGAAGCGACAGCGCCGGCCCGGCCAGCAGGAGCGCGAGCGCAGGCCCCTTGCCCATCCCCAGCCGCATCAGCATCTCCACGATCGGTATCTCGGTCAGCGTGGCGAAGTACCAGATCATCCCGATGAAAGCTGCGACGAAGTTGCTCGGAAGGCCGTTGCCGCCCACGAAGGTCGCGACCGCCTTCTCCGGGATCAGGCCGCCGATGAACCCGGTCAGGAAAACGCCTCCGAACAGCAGCGGGACTATCATCAGCCCGAAGTCCCACGTGGCCTGCATCCACTGCTTGACCTCGTCCCGCGAGAACCAGCGCCAGACCATGACCGCGACGAGCAGGCCCATCAGGCCGGCGAGGTACCACTTCACTCCGTGCACCGTCTGCGTGAAGCTCGGGACCGGCTCGACCTTGGCGACGTTCGCCTTGTCGATCCGCCTCGTCTCGGGCGAGAGCCGTCCGTCCGCCTGGTATAGCTGTATGTCGATCGCGTTCTGCGTGTCGTAGCGGATGTTGGCGCTCACGGCCGTGCCGTCCTTCATCGTGACCGTGACGTCGTTGGTGTTGTACCAGTCCGAGAAGATCAGGAACAGGATCATGCAAAGGAAGTAGAGCGAGGTCTTCCACAGGGAGCGGGAGCTGCGCGGCGCCTCCGGAACGCTCGCCGCCTCGATGCGCTTCTGCTCGCTCCGCCGGAACAGGAGCGACATGAGCAGGCCGATGATCACCGAGAAGCTGATCGCGCCGACTGCGCGGCCGACGCCGAGATCGAACCCCAGCACCCGGGCCGAGAGGAAAACCGCCATGACGTTGATGGCCGGCCCCGAGTAGAGGAACGCGCTCGCAGGGCCCAGTCCCGCGCCCATGGAGTAGATGCCAGCGAACATGGGCAGCACGCTGCACGAGCACACGGCGAGCACTACCCCCGAGACAGAGGCCACGCCGTAGGCCATGGGGCGGCTGGATTTCGGGCCCAGGTACCTCATGACCGACGCCTGGGAGAGGAACGTGGAGATCGCGCCCGCGATGAACATCGCCGGTACGACGCAGGCGAGCGTGTGGTGGGTGGCGTACCACTGGAGCGGGCGGAAGGCCTCCAGCACGGCGTTCTGCACCTTGGGGTTGCCGAGGGGCAGGAAATAGGCGGTGAGGAATATCCCCGCCAGCCAAGCGAACTTCTTGAGATCCTCCTTCATCACCTCACCTCATGCGACGGCAAGGAACATGTCGAGGAACTGGATGCCCTTCACGGCAGGATTTCCTCGGACTTGCGGATGTCGTCGGGGCGGTTCATGTCCTGGCCTCCCGCTTCTTGGCCTCGAGCCACACGTCCAGCTTCGCGAGGAGCCCCTGGGCGCCCGAACGCCCGGCAAGCGTGGATCGCAGGACGTCCATGTGCATCCTCGCGAGATCGTCCTCCGGACTGCGGAGCGCGTAGTACGACCAGAGCCCCGCCTTCCTGTCGGTCACGAGCCCCGCGTGCCGCAGCGTGCCCAGGTGGCGCGATGCCTTCGACTGCGTGATGTCGAGGGCGGCCATGAGGTCGCACACGCAAAGCTCACCCTTGTTCATGAGCAGCCACAGCATCTCGAGCCGCGCTTCGTCCCCGAGGACCTTGAAGAACCTGGCCGCGTCCCGCAAGTTCGCCTCCGTTCCGTTTGTATTCGTATAACCGGCTATACGGTTACAGTCAAGCCGGAAGGCCAGGGCATGGCTGCAGCGCGCGTTCCGGAGCACCGCTCGACACGGCCCGGCCGCGTGTCTATCCTCGGCCCAGGCGACCATGAGGACCCGCGTAATAGGCCTCGGCAACACGATCCTCAGGGACGACGGCATCGGCATATACGTGGCCCGCGCAGTCGCAGCCCGCCTGGCCGAGTCTCCCGCCGCCCACGAGGTGGACGTGGTGGAGTCAGAGACGGCCGGCTTCGACCTCGTGGAGCTCCTCGAGGGCTGGGATCGGATCGTGGTCGTGGATGCCGTGACCCTGGACGGCCACGCGCCCGGCGACATCGTGCGCATGGATCCCTCGACCCTGCGGCCGTCGGTCAGGCTCTCCTCGGTCCACGAGATCGATCTCCCGACCGCGGTCGCCCTGGGCCGCCAGCTCGGCCGCCCCATGCCTTCCGAGATCGTGATCATAGGCGTGCAGGCAGAGGACCTCTACACCCTCGGCGAGGACATGACGCCGGTCGTCGCCTCCGCCCTTCCCCGGGTGGTCGACATGGTGCTCGACATCGTCGGCCGCTCAGGTCTCGGGTAGGGCGTACCTCCTGAAGTCCTCCTGGAGCGCGAAGATGATCGCGATCACCGTGTAGGTCGTGCCCCAGCACGAGCAGACCTCCATTATCGCTCCCACGATGTGCGCGTAGAACCCCCAGTGCCGGCGGCGCAGCAGTCCGATCCATGCCGCGACATGAACCCCCGAAGCCGCCAGGAAGAAGAACGAGAGCATCGTGCCCACTATGCCCCCGCCGATCCGGTCGGCCAGCGGATCGCCGGAGAACAAGGCCCCGAAGATCGAGGCCACGGCGAAGAGGACCGCCAGGATCACCATCTGGATCGAGAGGCCGAAGTTCACCCACGCGATCACCGTGACGGAAGTCGGCCTGCCTGCCTCGGGAGGAGCGCTCATTGGTCACCCGGGCACATGATACATCGCGACCGCTGCAGTTCACATGGTCCGTTTTCCTTCCGTCGGGGTACTCCATGTCCTAGAGTCCGTTGGCCGGTGCCTGAAGGGATGGGGAGGTGGGCGTGAGGGCGCCGGTTGCGGTCCAGAGGAGGGGATGGGCTCCATCGCGCCAAGAACCTGCGAGCAGGCAAGGGTCATCGACCTGCCCTCGTCCATGCCCGACGACCGGGAGATCGTGATCGGCCTGATCGAGGGACGATCCTCCGCGGCCGAGGCCCTGTACAGGCGCTACGGGGATCGCGTGAACGGCCTGGTCTGGCGGCTCACCGGGACCGACAGGGACCACGACGACCTCGTCCAGCAGGTATTCCTCGAGGTTGTCTCCTCTATCGCAAGCCTGGAGAGCCCCTCTCTCCTCGGGTCCTGGATCGTGGGGGTCGCCTACAACACGGTACGCAAGGAGATACGCTCGCGTCGCGTCCGCAGGATCATGCGGCTCGATCCCGAGCCGCCGGATGTCCCGTCCGACGTGTTCGGTCCGGAGAAGCAGCTGCTCGCGCGCAGGTTCTACGCGGTCGTGGACCGGATGGACACGACCTCCAGGATGTTCTTCCTCTTGAGGTACGTCGACGGACGCGCGGTGGGCGAGATCGCCTCGGCCGCCCGATGCTCGCCAACGACCGTGAAGCGGAAGATAGCGAAGGCAAGGTCTTTCTTCACGAGGGAGGCCGCGAGGGACTCGGTCCTCGCCTCCTACGTCGAGGGAACGGAAGATGAGTGATCACGTGACGTGGATCGAGAGGCTCGGCAGGGAGGTGGACTCCGCCTTCGTCCCGGTGCTCGACGACCGGCGGCGACAGGCGCAGAAGGGTGCGCTGCTCGCGAGCCTGGCCGCGGTCCGGCGTCCGGCACGGCGGCGGCCGAGGCCGGCCCTGGTGCTCGCGGCGGCCGCGTGCCTCGCGATAGTGGCTGCAGCCGGAGCCATCGTCGGGTGGCGCATGGCGGGATCGCGGACAGGCTCGCTCCGCGGGATCGCGGACGTGTCGGTTTCGGGCGATGGCATATGGTTCGAGACGCCCGAGGACAGCGGCCTCAAGACGAGCTTCAGGGACGGCAGCACCGTGACCCTGGGCAAGGGCACTAGGGCCCGGATCGCCGAGTCGGCCGGCGCGGGCGAGGATCGCGTGGCGATCGTGGTCGCGAAGGGCAGCCTCGAGGCATCCATCCGCAAGGGTCCGGCCGTGCGGTGGGAGGTCGGGGCAGGCTCCTACC
>CAZGVR010000247.1:0-1268 GCA_964528945.1 uncultured Myxococcales bacterium | reverse complement strand
GCACCAGGTTCTCGCTCGAGTGGGACGATGAAGTGGAAGTCATGGATATACGGGTGACCGAGGGGCTCCTCCTTGTGACCGTCGCCGGGATCGCGGACGACGGGATCGAGGTCCCTGCCGGCACTGCCCTGCGCGCGGGCGGCAAGCCGCGGACCGTCTCCATGAGGTCCCTGCAGCCTGGCGGCGTGCCCCAGGCCGCCCCGGACCCGGGCCAGCAGGCCGGGTCCCAGTCCGCCCTCGACGCGACCGACAGGGAGGATGCCTCGAGCGCTGGCCAGGCCGGCGAGGCCAGCGATCGTCCGGTCCCGGAGTGGAAGGCCCTGGCCGAGAAGGGCCAGTACGTGCAGGCCATGAAGGCCGCTCACGGGATAGGCATAGACAAGCTCGCCTCCACCCTGCAGCTCCCGGATCTGTGGATCCTGGGCGATGCTGCCCGTTACTCGGGCGACGCCAAGAGCGCGCGGATAGTGCTGCTCGCGATCAGGGATCGCTTCGCCAAGTCCCAGAAGGCCAGGATCGCGGCATACCTCCTCGGCCGCCTCAGCGCCGAATCGGACGAGAAGCATGCAGAGGCGGTCGTATGGTTCAAGGTGTACCTCAAGGAGGATCCGGGCGGGCCGCTCGCGGAGGAGGCGCTCGGCAGGCTCGTGGACGCGCTCCTCAAGTGCGGGCGCGACGATGACGCGGCCGCCGCGGCCCGCGAGTACCTCGACAAGTACCCTGACGGGATCTTCTCGGACCTGGCACTCTCCGTGGCCGGTCGCTGATCGGACGAGGCAAGGGTGGGCATGACCAGGCACGGCTTCATCACGATGCTCGCGGCCGTCGCGATAGCGTTGGCGGCCGCCGCGCTCGCGCCGGTCTGCCGCGCGCAGGGCCAGCCCGGCGTGAAGCTGGACGGCAACGGATCGCTCGTCGTCATCCTGGGCATGGAGAAGTGCTGCACGGCCGAGGCCTGGCCCGAGGCGGAGAAGAAGACGCAGGTCGAGCTCATGGCCATCCACTACCGCGTGGTGGTCGTGCCCGGCAAGGCAGTGGGCGATGCCGAACGGGAGGAAGAGCTCGAGGCGACCGGGATCCACGAGAACGCGGCCGCGGTCCTCAGGATCGTGCGGCTCGAGGGCGGCGGCGGCACGATCGACGCGTGGGTGGAGGAGCCGGGCTCAGGCAAGACCGTGCTCAGGCATGCCGTCGTCCCCGGGCTCGATGTCCTGGAGGGCGAGTCGGTGCTCGCGCTGCACGCGGTCGAGCTGGTCCACTCCACCATG
>CAZGVR010000246.1:2370-6504 GCA_964528945.1 uncultured Myxococcales bacterium | reverse complement strand
CCTGTAGCGCTCGCGGCTCTCCTGGAGCTGGCGCTGGAGCTCCTTGACCTCCGTGATGTCCGCGCACACCTCCTCCACGGCGGTGATGCGCCCGTCCTCGTCCCTGAGCGGGGACGTGAAGGAGATCACGGCGATCTCGCTGCCGTCCGACCGCCTCACGAGCTTCTCGTGGCGGTGCGGCCGGCCGTCCTCGAAGGACCGGAGCGCCGGGCAGCGCGGGCAGGGATCTGCGGATCCCTTGTACGTCTCGTGGCAGCGGCTGCCGTCCACGTGCCCGAAGGTCTCGCGGAAGAGCCTGTTCGCGGACACCACGCGCAGCGTCCGGTCCTGCACGGTGACGAAGTAGGGGAGCTCGTCGAAGTAGCTCCTGTACGCGCCCCCGGCGTCCGGCATCAGCTAGCCTTCTTCCTGTGCGCGGCCGAGATCTCGAGGATCTTCCTGACGGTCATGAGGAGCACGTCCCTGTTGATGGGCTTCTCCATGTAGCCCTCGGGCGGCTCGACCTCGCGGTGGTAGATGACCTGCCGGAAGTCCATGCGGCCCGAGATGATGAAGACAGGGATGTCCCTGGTCGCCGGGTTCCGGCGCAGCTCCGTGAACACGGCCACGCCGCTCTTGCCCGGCATGGTGATGTCGAGCGTTATGAGGTCGGGCTTGTCGCGGGACGCCTTCTCGATGCACTCCTCGCCGCTCCTGGCGGACGAGGTCCTGAACCCCTCGTCGGTGAGGAACGTGGTCAGGAAGTCCACGATGTCCGGCTCGTCGTCGCACACCAGGATGCGCCTGTCCTTGAGATCCTCGCGGGCCTTCGGGACCGCCTTCTGCACGGCCTCGGGCAGGACTATCGAGTCTGCCACGAACTCGCACACGTTCTTCACGGCCACCCCCTCCAGCTTGTAGTGCTTGATGAGATCCGTGAGGCCGTCCACGCAGTTGTGGCAGGCCGTGGCGACGGCCCTGGCCCCTGTCGCGCTTATCTGGTCAGCCTTGACCTTGGCGGTCTTCAGGCGTCGCGGCGCGTACTCGGACATGGACATGGCGCCGCCCCCGCCCGTGCAGCAGAAGCTGTCCTGGCGGTTCGGGGTCATCTCCCTGAAGTCCATGCACGACCGCTTGAGAAGGAACCTCGGCTCCTCGGTCACGCCGCAGCTGCGGCTCAGGTTGCAAGGGTCGTGGTACGTGACCGGATCCGGGTTCTTCGCGGGATCGAGCACGATCTTGCCCTGGTTCACGTAGTCGCACATGACCTCGAGGAGCGAGACGATGGGGAAGGGAAGGTCCATGGCGGCCCAGTTGGGCGCCTCCCACTTGGTGGACCTGAAACCGTGCCCGCACTCGGAGATCACCATCCTCTTCACGCCGAGCTTCATGGCCTGGTCGTACGCGAGCTTGCCCATGTGCCCGCCCAGCTTGTCGTCGCCGGAGAACAGGCCGAAGTTGGTGTTGTCCCAGCCGACCGAGGGCATGGTCCAGCTCGCGCCGGCCACGTGGAAGATCTTGGCCGCGGCCACGAGGCTCATGGGCGCGTACTTGACCTCGCGCGGGTTCACCACGTACATGATCTCGGCCCCTTCCCTGTCGATGGGGATCTTCGCCTCGGGGCCCATCTCGCCCTGGAGCTCCTCCTCGAGCCACGCGATCGTGTCGAGGTAGTCCTCCTTGGTGATCCCCATCTGGTTCCCGACCTCCCACTGGTCCTTCATGACGTGGGTGATGCCGTCTGGCGCCACTCCCTGGGCCGTGATGAGGGATCGGCCGATCCTCATGATCAGGGCCTTGTCGATGCCGAACGGGCAGTTGACAGTGCAGCGGCGGCACAGGGTGCACGAGCCGTACACGATCTCCTTCACGGCCTCGAGATCGGCGTCGGTCTTCCACGTCTTACCGCCCACCCAGAACGGGGCCACGCGGCCCATCCAGTCCACGTGCCGCTTGTAGAGCTTCCTCACCTGGTCGGCCTTGTATGCCGGGGTCATCTTCGGATCCCCGGTGGACAGGTAGTAGTGGCACGAGTCCGCGCACATGCCGCAGTGCACGCACGACCCGAACGCGAGGAGCGCGTTGCGGTTCGCGCCCAGCCTGGTCTTGAAGCCCTCGACGATCTTCCTGGCCTTGTCGCTTCCGGTCTTGTCGCTGCTCGCCTTCTCGGATGCCATGTCTGATTCCTCCTGCCGCTGCTCCAGGGCGGATGCGCCCTCAGGGGTCAATCGTGCTGCCGCCTCAGGCGGCCTGCGACTTCACCATCTTCTTGGGAAACACGCCGCGGTGGCCGAAGTGCTTTCCCATGTAGAAGCGCACGAACGGCCACAGCAGGTAGTGGGAGATCTTGGAGAACGGGACGTAGACCAGGAAGAACGCGGTGAGCCCGAAGTAGAGAAGGAGCCCTGCCTCGCTCGTCTGCATCACGCCCCAGATGGCGGATGCGAGCCACACGTTCAGGAGGATCATGGAGAAGTAGTCGTCCATGGAGCTGATCACGCGCATGTACGGGACCGCGACCCTCCGGACGAGGCGGCTGAGCCCTGCGAGGAGCGCGAGCCCCAGTATGCCCTGGAGCGCCCATATGGTGATCCTGTGGCCGAGCAGCCACGGCGCATAGGGCAGCACGAAGGTCGCGCCGATTGCCACGGCCACGCCGATGTGGAAGATCACGAACTCGATGTACCTCATTGGGTGCTTGCGCATGCTCTCGAGCTCCCAGGGCATGGCGAGCGTCATGTAGGCGTACCGTATGGCCGCGGACTCGTTTCCGCGCGCAGGGGTCCTCTCCTTCATGGGCTTGCGCTTCAGGATCCAGAAGATCTTGATCGTGTACATGAGGGCCATGAACCCGAGAGCGATGAGCTGGGTCTGGTCCATGATCCAGCGTGTGGACTCGCTCACGGCGACCATCTCCACGGTCTCCAGCATCAGAAGCCTCCGATATGATTAGTAATTGCATAATTTCTAATGAGTTAGATTATACTTGTCAATTATAAAGTTTCCCTATCGGGTAACATGCCTACACTATTAGGAATTTCGCAGTTTCTCAGTTGACAGCCATGGTGGTTTTTTCTATCTAGGGGTAGTGGAAGAAAGGCCGGGATTCGCCGGATCCGGCGATCTCGGGCTTTGGTCCTGCCAGGCAATCGATCGGTTCGAGAGCAACGGCTGGACTGCGCTTGCCATCAAGGAGAGTGACATGTCCGTGGCGCTCATGATCATCGTGTACGGCTGCATGGCGATATTCGCGATCGCGGTCGTTGCGCGAGCGGCAAGGATCCTGGGAATGCCGCTTCACCTGCGCTGGGAGGTCTATCCAGTGGCGCACGAGGGCGGCGGCAGGGCCGCGTACGGCGGTTCCTACATGGAGGACCTGGACTGGTGGAAGAAGCAGCGGCACACGTCCAAGGTCGGCGAGCTCGAGGTCATGGTCCCCGAGATCCTGTTCCTGGTCGCGCTCAGGGAGCACAACCCCAGGCTGTGGCTGGTCTCGTTCCCGTACCACTTCTGGCTCTACATCCTGGCGGCCGCGGCCGCGGCCATCGTGGGCGGAGCCGTGTTCGAGGTCGCCACGGGCACGGCGCTCACGGCAGGCATGTCGAGCCTTCCGGGCACGATCCTCTACTGGGGGACGGCGGCCCTGTGGGTGGCCGGTCTAGCCCTGTGTTTGGCCGGCGCCGTGGGGCTCCTGTTCCGCAGGCTGACGTCCGAGGATCTGCTGCCCTACACCTCGTTCGGCCACGTGTTCAACCTGCTGTTCTTCATCGCCGCCATGGCGACGGCGATAGGAGTGATGGCGGCCGTGGACACGGATCCGCTCCTCGGGCAGCTTCGCGGCGCGGTCGCCGGGCTGTTCACGATGCAGGTGAAGGCCCCCTCCGTGCCGATCTTCGCCGAGGTCACGGCGCTCGCGCTGCTGCTCGCCTACATCCCGCTCACGCACATGTCGCACTTCTTCGTGAAGTACTTCATGTACCACAGCATACGCTGGGACGACGAGCCGAACATGAAGGGCGGGAAGTACGAGCCCGTAATACAGGCCGAGCTGGGGCTGAAGCCCACGTGGGCCGCGCCCCACATCGCGGCCGGCGGGAAGAAGAACTGGGTCGACATCGCGGTCGAGAACCCGGCGCGGCCCAAGCCGGAGGAGAA
>CAZGVR010000246.1:0-2360 GCA_964528945.1 uncultured Myxococcales bacterium | reverse complement strand
GAGGACATGTCCAGGCCCGGGGACCAGCTCACGCACGTGGACCAGAAGGATCTCCCGCCCCTTCCCGAGCCGCTGGCCGACCAGTCGTCGCTGCCGCCATGGAAGCCGCTCGCGCAGTCGGTCCGGGACAGCGTCGAGGCCACGCTGGACGACACCGTGGTCCTCAACATCCCCAAGCCCAGGTCAAAGGAGGAGGAGAGGGAGCTGGTCGCGAAGTTCCTGTCCGGGCTCGAGAAGCTGTTCACGAGGGAGAACAACTGGGTCTTCCTCATGCCGCTCACCATGACCATGGAGCACTGCGCCAAGTGCCAGACCTGCTCCGAGGCCTGCCACATCTACGAGATGAGCGGCAAGAACCCCGTCTACAGGCCGACCTACCGGTCCGAGGTGGTGCGCAGGCTCTACTTCAAGCACGTGAAGAAGCAGGGCGGGCTCCTGGGCGCGTGGAAGAACGGCGACGTGGAGCTGAACTGGACCGCGGTCGCGCGGCTCGCGGAGCTGTCCTACAGGTGCAACCTCTGCAGGCGGTGCGCGCAGACCTGCCCGCTCGGCGTGGACAACGGCCTGGTGGCCAGGGAGCTCAGGAAGATCTTCTCGCAGGAGATGGGCATCTCCCCGCGCGAGCTGCACAAGGACGGGTCCATGCTGCAGCTCAAGACAGGGTCCTCGACCGGCATGAACTCGCTCGTGGTCAAGGACAACGTGGACTTCATCGACGAGGACATGACCGAGAAGACCGGCATAGAGGTGAAGACGCCCTGGGACGTCGAGGGCGCGGACGTGCTCCTCATGCACAACGCGGGCGAGATCCTGGCGTGGCCCGAGAACCCGGGCGCCTTCGCCGTGATCCTGAACGCGGCCGGGGTCAAGTGGACGCTCTCCAGCGAGCTCGCGGCCTACGACTCGATCAACTACGGGCTGTTCTACGACGACGCGCAGCTCGCGAGGACCCTCATCCTGCACGCGCAGGCCGCCAAGAAGCTGGGCGTCAAGAAGATCGTGTTCGGCGAGTGCGGGCACGCTTCCAAGGCGTTCTCCGTGATCGCGGACAGGATCCTGACCGGCGATCTCAACGTGCCGCGCGAGAACGCCATGACGTTCCTCGAGTCGATCGTGATGTCCGGGAAGATCGAGTTCGACCCGTCGAGGAACGACTTCCCGGTGACGCTGCACGATCCGTGCAACCTCGTCAGGCTCATGGGCGTGGTCATGCCGCAGCGGCGCGTGGTGAAGATGCTGTGCCCGAAGTTCAGGGAGATGGAGCCGCACGGCGTGGACAACTACTGCTGCGGCGGCGGGAGCGGCTTCGCGATCATGAGCGGCCACAACTTCCCGGACTGGCGCATGAACGTGTCGGGAAGGAAGAAGCTCGCGCAGATCCTGCGGGCGTTCTCCGACTGCCGCGGGCCCGAGACCCCGAAGTACGTGTGCGCGCCCTGCTCGAACTGCAAGGGCCAGATCCGCGACCTGCTCAAGCACTTCGGCCTGTTCGAGAGGGAGAAGATCATCTACGGTGGGCTCGTCGAGCTGATCGTGAACGCGATGAAGGACGCGAAGCCAGGCTTCCTGAGCTGGGAAGAGCAGTGATCGGCCCGGTGCAGGGCACGGCAAGGAGAGCGCAGATGGCCAAGAAGATACTCGTGGTCGACGACGAGCCGGACATCAGGACCTACCTGACCACGTTCCTGGAGGACGCGGGGTACGCGACGGCATCGGCCGCGAACGGCGACGATGGGCTCGTAAAGGCGAGGTCCGAGGCGCCGGACCTCGTGACCCTGGACCTCACCATGCCCGAGAAGTCGGGAGTCAAGCTCTACACGGAGCTCAAGGGCGATGCGAAGCTGAAGGCCATCCCGGTCGTGGTGATCACCGGCATCCAGGGCGACATCGAGAAGTTCCTGAAGACGCGAAAGCAGGTCCCGCCGCCCGAGGACTTCATGGCCAAGCCCATCGACCGCGACGCGCTTCTCGCGAAGATAAGGAAGCTGATCGGCTAGGAGGTCCGCGCCCCCCGCTTCATCTTCCTGAGCAGCGTGGTCCTGTGGATTCCGAGCTCGCGCGCGGCGCGCGACCTGTTGCCGCCGTGCCGCTCGAGGGCGGCCTCGAGCGCCTCGCGCTCGAGATCCTCGAGCCTGGCCGCGGAAACGGCCCGTGCCGGGTCGCGACCCTCCGGCCCCAGGTCCGGCACGCCGCCCTGCACGCGGCCCTCCGCCGATCGCCGCTGTCCGGTCAGGCCCCGCTGAGCGTCAGCTTCACAGATCTATCGACCAATGCCCCAACCGCGTGGTCGTGGACCTTCGGCGATGGCGGCACGTCCACGCTGCAGAATCCCTCGTACACTTACAACACGGCGGGTACAT
>CAZGVR010000245.1:6218-6535 GCA_964528945.1 uncultured Myxococcales bacterium | reverse complement strand
GGGCCGGCGCACGCGCTCGGGGTCGTGCACCGCGACCTGAACCCCTCCCACGTCTTCCTGCTTACGCGCGCCCAGGACAGGAGATTCGTCAAGGTCCTGGACTTCGGCATCGCGCACCTCGCCTACGAGCCGCAGATCACCGCGGTCGGCCAGCTCCTGGGGACGCCCGACACCATGGCGCCGGAGCAGGCAACGGGCGGCGAGGTGACGGGCGCGACGGACCTCTACGCCCTCGGGTGCGTCATCTACGCGATGCTCACCGGGCGCTACCCTTTCACGGGCCAGCCGCACGAGGTCATGGACGGCCACGTCAAGCG
>CAZGVR010000245.1:5532-6208 GCA_964528945.1 uncultured Myxococcales bacterium | reverse complement strand
CTCCGTGCAGCGCACGTGGTGGAACAGGGCCGGCCCGTAGAAGCTGCCCCACGGCGTCCAGGTCACCTTCTCGGACGCGGTGGCCTCACAGCGCGGGCAGGGCTTGTAGCCGCCTTTCTTCCGGGGCCGGCGCTCCCGCCGGGCCGCGTCGCTGAGGACATCCCTGCCGCGCTGGACGCGGTCGTCATGCGGCTCCTGCAGAAGAAGCCCGAGGATCGCTACCACGACGCCTACGAGGTACTGAGGGACCTCACCGACATGGGGCTGGGCATGGACGAGGAGGCCGTCCTGGCCACGCCGACCGAAGAGGAGCCGGTCAAGCGGACCTATCCGCCCCGGGCCGACAGGGTCGCGCGCGGGGCAGGCCCGTGGGCGAGGTTCGTGGAGCAGGCGCAGGAGGTGGCCTCGACGGCCGAGGAACGCTCGCGGGCAGAGGCCATGCTGGCGCTCACCGAGCAGCTGGACGGCATCGACCGGCGGATGGAGGATCTCTCCCTCAAGCTAGAGGCGCTCGACAGGGAGCTCAGGCAGTCGCGGCAATCGATCTCCAGGGCGCTCGAGGACCTGGCGCGAGACCAGTCCATGAGGAACGCTGGATTGATCCGGTCGTCGGCCAGGCTCGCGGATCTCCACATGGGAATGGAGGACCTCTCGCGAAGGGCGCTCTCCATCATCC
>CAZGVR010000245.1:0-5522 GCA_964528945.1 uncultured Myxococcales bacterium | reverse complement strand
TCTGGGCGGAAATGGGCGAGGAAGAGGTCAAGATCTCCATCATCCTCAAGGAGGTCATCCCCGAGTTCGGGGAGCAGGCGCCCGCCCTCACCCGCAGGGTGGCAGAGGCGCTCGTGGACGGCGGCCGCGTGTCCGAGAGGTGGCTCCAGTTCCGGGAGCAGGCCGACAAGGAGCGCGGCACCAAGCGGGACCACATCCGCGAGGTGAAGGACGTCGAATTCCAGCTGGAGGAGCTCAGGAAGCGGCTCGAGCGCGTGACAGAGGACGGCGAGGTCGCCATGAACGAGCACCGCCGGCAGATCGAGCGCTACGGGAGGCGGCGGATGATCCTGCTCGACGATCTCGCCGGGCTTGCAGTGGCGTTCAAGGGCAAGATGGACATGCCCGGGTGACGCCCGGCGCCCGATTCCTCCCGGCTCTCGCCTTGATCGCGCTCGCCGCGACCGCCTGCAGGCGAGGACCGGCTACCCCTGGCCGCGACGATGAGCAGGCGTGGCTCCCCGACGTCTCGCCCGAGGACATCCCCGATCGACCCCTGGTTGCAAGGGTCGGTGGGATTGCCATGGCCCGGGCATATGTAATCCTGATGCAGGAAGGGCATGGCGGCGTGCGCCTGGAGGTCACCGACGCGCAACCTCCGTCACCGTGCGTTCCAGGGAGTTGGGACTTGGGTTTGTCGGTGAGGATGGACGTCACTCCCGGCGTGGGCTTCTCGGTGATGAAGCAGATGTCGGAGGAGAGGCGCGGCTGGTCGGCGTTCTCTTTCAGGCGGCAAGCGGACGGAGGTGCGGTGAGCGACTTGCCACCATCGTGGTCCATTGCCCTCGTGCTCGACACCCTGGATGCCGCTACCGGCAAAGCTACAGGAAGGTTGGCCGTTGCATTTGGAGACGCCGAGCGAAGTGCGGCGGCCGGGCGGTTCACGGGGTCGTTCTGCAACTGACGTCCGAGTCATATACGTTGGCACATGACTCTGCCTCGATGTCGATATAGACTGATGCGTCCGGCCTAGAGGACCGGACCGGAGGCTCAGATGAAGTGTGCAAGAGCGAGCGTCATCGCGTGGACGGCGGTCGTCCTCGCTTGCTGCGGGATCCCGGGCATGGACGGCATACGCCGGGCAGTGGACAAGGGCGATCCGGCTGAGGCCATGAAGATCGCGGGCGACAGCGGGCCAGCCCTCGACTTCGTGGCAATGGAGATCCTGAGGGCAGGGGCGGCCGACCCCGGGACCAAGGACGCGGCGCTCGCGTCCATCCGCGCGGCCCGGCCGCGCATGAAGCCGTTCCTGGACGACCTCGCCCGGAACGCCGAGTGCCCGATCGTGAAGGCGACGGCGCAGGCCTCCCTCTTCCGCATGAACGTCACGACCTACGAGGACGACCTCGTGGCCGGCCTGGACTCCGACCTGGGGTCCGTGAGGGCCGCGGCCGTGGGGGCGCTCGTGCGAGTGGATCAGACCCGCGGCTTCCACGAGCACTACATCCTGGACACGGATCCGGACGTGAGGATGGCAGTGGTCGCATGGCTCGCTTCGCACGACCTTCCCTGGAGCGGCGATCTCCTGGTCGAGAGGGCGGCCAAGGATCCCGACCCGGCCGTGAGGCTGGCGGCCATCGGCGGGCTCTCCCCCGAGGACGACGCATCGCGGGAGGTCCTGAAGGCGGCCATCTCCGGGAGCGACGGCGCGGGACGCATGGCTGCGGCCGAGGCGCTCGGCGGGAGCGTTGCTAGCGTGGGGCTGACCTGGGCGGAGCACCTGCTGGTCGCGCCGGTCACGGCCGAGGGCATCCGGTTCGCTGCGGCGCTCGCAACGTCCGCGGCCGCGGTGAAGCCGAAGGGGAAGAGCGCGAAGGCCAAGGCGGCGGCGGCGGACGCCGCGCTGGCGGCCGGCAGGGCCGCCGAGTACCTGTCCGAGGCCATCCGCGACGAGAGCCCCACCGTCCGCCTGGACGCGATCGGCGTGATCGCATCGCGCGGGCTCCAGGTGGACGGGATCGACGACCTGGCCTCGGATCCCAGCCCGGACGTGCGGGTGGCCTGGTGCCGGCTCACGCGGAAGCTTGGAACGAGCGAGGAGTCCAAGCGGATAGAGATGCTCGAGGAGATCGCCCTCGCCGGGCCGACCGGGGAGCGGGACGCGCTGCCGGCAATGCTCGCCCTTGCCGAGGAGGAGGGCGGCTATGCCAGGGTGCGGTCGCGGGTGTGGTGGATCCTGCCGGGGGGCGACGCCTCCACGCAGCGCTGGGTGCTCGCGCACGCGGTTCGGCCCTTCGGCGATCCGTCCCTTGCGCTCTGGTGCATGAAGCTCGAGGATCCCGGGGTCCGCGTTTCGGCGGCCTCGGCATGGCTGTCAAGGCCCTAGTCGTCGCAGGGGGGGGTGATCCGTCAGGCGGTCTCGACGGCCGGCTTGGGGGAGAGGAAGCCCATCCCGCTGCCCTCGTCGCCGGAGGGGATGTCCTCGCTCTCGGGCTTCACCTTCCGGTAGGCCGGGAATCCGGTGCCGGCAGGGATCAGACGTCCCATGAGCAGGTTCTCCTTGAGCCCGCGGAGGTCGTCCACCTTCCCGTTCAGGGCCGCCTCGGTGAGGATCTTCGTCGTCTCCTGGAAGGAGGAGGCCGCGAGGAAGCTCTCGTTGGCCAGCGACGCCTTCGTGATCCCGAGGAGCAGCGGCTCTGCCACGGCAGGACGCTTGTCCTCGCGCTCGGCCTTCAGGTTCTCCTCCTCGTAGCTCCACTTCTCGACCTGCTCGTCCATCAGGAACCTGGTGTCTCCGGGGTCCTTGATCCGGACGCGCCTCAGCATCTGGCGGATGATCGACTCGATGTGCTTGTCGTTGATCCTGATGCCCTGGTTCCGGTAGACGGTCTGGATCTCGCCGCGCACCCTGAGGATGTCCTGCGGGTTCTGGGGACCGTCCATGAGCGGCTCGCCAGCGCGGATCTCCTCGCCTGGCTTCACGATGATGTGCTTTCCCTTCGGGATCAGGTACTCCTTGGCGTCTCCGACCTCTGGCTTCACGACGATGCGGCGCTTGCCCTTGAGATCCTTGCCGAACTCGATGCGGCCGTCGATCTCGGAGATGACCGCCGGGTCCTTCGGCTTGCGGGCCTCGAAGAGCTCGGTGACGCGCGGAAGGCCGCCCGTGATGTCCCGGGCCTTCGAGATCTCGCGTGGCAGCTTCGCGAGGATGTCGCCCGGCCGCACCTTGCTCCCGTCCGCCACGTTCAGGATCGCGCCGTTCGGGATGAAGTAGCGCGCCTCGACCCCATCCTGCTCCACGACCTTCCCCTTCTCGTCGACGATGACGATCTGGGGCCGGGTGTTCGGATCGCGAGACTCGATGATCACGCGGCTCTGGCGGCCCGTCTCCTCTGTGCGCAGCGTGTAGGTGACCTCCTCCTCGATCCCGTCCTCGCGGACGATGCCCGTCGCGCTGACGAGGATGGGCTGGTAGTAGGGCTCCCACTCGGCCATCAGCTGGCCGCGCTTCACCCGCTCGCCCTCCCTGACGTTCAGGGTGGCTCCGATGGTTAGCGCGTAGCGGTGCTCGTGCCCGTCGTCCTCGCGGACGATGATCTCGCCGTTCCGGTTCATGACCACGAGCTCGCCGCTCTTGCGCTCCGTGTGCTCGACGCGCTCGAAGCTGGCCTTGCCGTCCTCGTTGGCGATGAGGTTGGAGACCGACTCCTGGTGGCCGGCGATACCGCCGATGTGGAACGTGCGCATCGTGAGCTGCGTCCCGGGCTCGCCGATGGACTGCGCGGCGATGATGCCGATCGCCTCACCGACGTTCACGAGATGCCCGCGGGCGAGGTCGCGTCCGTAGCAGCGGGCGCATATGCCGTGCTTGGCCTGGCACGTCAGGGTGGACCGGATCTCCACCTCCTCCATGCCCTGGTCGGCGATGCGCTCGGAGGAGGCCTCGTCGATGATGTCGCCGCCCTTGACGATCACCTCCTGGGTGACGGGGTCGGCGATGTCGTTGAGCGCGACGCGGCCGAGGATGCGCTCGGGGAGCGGGATCTGCTCGCGTCCCGATTCGTCGATGAGTTTGCGGACCTTGACGCCGACCGTGGTCCCGCAGTCGGGGATCGCGACGATGCAGTCCTGGGCCACGTCCACCAGCTTGCGCGTGAGGTAGCCCGAGTTCGCCGTCTTGAGGGCGGTGTCGGCGAGGCCCTTGCGCGCGCCGTGCGTCGAGATGAAGTACTCGAGGACCGACAGGCCCTCGCGGAAGTTGGCCGTGATCGGCGTCTCGATGATCTCGTTCGACGGCTTGGCCATCAGGCCTCGCATCCCGGCCAGCTGCTTGATCTGCTCCTTGGAGCCGCGGGCGCCGGAGTCGACCATCATCCAGAGGGGGTTCAGCGAGCGCACCTTGACGATCTTGCCCGTCGAGGGGTCCTTCATCTCCTCGAACTGGATGGAATCGAGCATGCACTTCTTGATCTCCTCGGTGGCGTCGGCCCACTTGTCGATCGTCTCGTTGCGACGCTCGTCCTCGGAGATCTCGCCGTTCTGGTGCAGCTGCAGGATGTAGTCGACGGCCTTGCGGGCCTTCTCCAGGATCTGGACCTTCTCCTCCGGGACCATGATGTCGTCAATGCAGACGGAGATGCCGGCCCTCGTCGCGTACTCGAAGCCCATGGTCCTCAAGCGGTCGGCCATGATGACGGTGGTCTTCCCGCCGCAGCGGCGGTAGCACTCGTCGATCAGGGTGGAGAGCTCACCCTTCCTCATGACCTTGTTGACCAGCGAGAATGGCAGATCCTGGGGCACGATCTCCCTCAGGATCAGGCGGCCGACCGTCGTCAGCTCGCGCTTGCCGTCGATGCGGCACATCACCTCCGCGTGGAGATCGACCTCGCCCGAGTCGAACGCCCTGCGGACCTCGTTCGTGCTCGAGTAGATCCCGGTGCGCTTCTTCTCGTTGTAGGCGCCCCTGACGAAGGGGCGCTTCAGCGTGAGGTAGTAGATGCCGAGGACTATGTCCTGCGTCGGGTTGATGATGGGCTTGCCGTGCGCCGGTGAGAGGATGTTGTTCGTGCTCATCATGAGCACGCGGGCCTCCATCTGGGCCTCGATCGAAAGCGGCACGTGGACGGCCATCTGGTCGCCGTCGAAGTCCGCGTTGAAGGCCACGCAGACGAGCGGGTGCAGCTGGATGGCCTTGCCCTCGATCAGGACCGGCTCGAAGGCCTGGATGCCGAGGCGGTGCAGGGTAGGTGCGCGGTTCAGGAGCACCGGATGCTCCTTCGTGACCTCCTCGAGGATGTCCCAGACCTCGGGGCGCTCCTTCTCGACCATCTTCTTGGCGCTCTTGATCGTGTTCACGAAGCCCTTCTCCTCCAGCTTCTGGAAGATGAAGGGCTTGAACAGCTCCAGCGCCATGATCTTCGGGAGCCCGCACTGGTGGAGCTTGAGCTCCGGGCCCACCACGATGACTGTGCGTCCCGAGTAGTCCACGCGCTTGCCGAGCAGGTTCTGGCGGAAGCGCCCCTGCTTGCCCTTGAGCATGT
>CAZGVR010000244.1:2978-6543 GCA_964528945.1 uncultured Myxococcales bacterium | reverse complement strand
TGGCCGAGCGAGCCGGCGAGGGCCACCAGGCGGTCGTCGTGGAACACGGGCTTGCCGCCGTTCCACACCATCTGGTGGAAGTGGAGGCCCGATCCGGCCTCGCCGTACAGAGGCTTGGGCATGAACGTGGCAGTGTGGCCGGCCTGGAACGCGGTCATCTTGACCACGTGCTTGATGACCATCGACCAGTCCCCGACCTGCCTCATGGGCATGAGGACCGGCTCTATCTCGCACTGGCCCGGGCCGCCGACCTCGTGGTGGTGGTAGCGCACGGGGATCCCGATCCGTTCGAGCGCCTCGACCATGCGCGTGCGGAGCGTCTCCAGCCGGTCCTTGGGCGCGGCCGCATGGTAGCCGCCGCCGCGCGGGATCGTGTACCCCTGCGGCCTCTCCGCGTCCTCCGGGCCCATCCAGTTCGACTCGCTCGACTCAACGCGGTAAGAAGCCTGGTTCTCCGCGATGGTGTAGCGGGCCGAGTCGAACACGTAGAACTCGAACTCCGGGCCCCACCTGCTCTCGTCCGCGACGCCGGTCGTCGAGAGGTACTGCTCGGCGCGGGAGGCGATGCCTCGCGGATCACGGACGTAGGGCTCCAGCGTGTCGGCCTCGACCACGGAGCAGATGATCGCCAGCGTCGGGAGATCGCAGAAGGGATCCACGAACGCGGTCGCGGGATCGGGCCTGAGGGCCATGTCGCCGCGCTCCAGCTTGGTGAAGCCCGGGATGGAGGCGCCGTCGAACGCCTCGCCGCGGGCGAGGAAATCCGCGTCCACGCGGCCCGCCGGGACGCCCAGCCTGTGCCATCCGCCGAACAGGTTCGAGAACCAGAAGTTGACGAACCTGATCCCGTTCTGCTCGATGAAACGGATGGTCTCCTCAGGGGTACTGAACATCTGTCTCCTCCTCGCCGGGCTCCGGCGCCGGGCCGGCCTCGCTCGCCGCGGCAATGGTGCGGGCGAGAACCGAGAGCCCGCCCTGCGCGATGGCGCTCCGGATCGACGCCATGAGCGTTCCATAGTAGGTCAGGTTGTGGAGCGATAGAAGCCTTGCACAGAGCATCTCGCCTGCCACCCAGAGGTGCCTCAGGTAGCGTCGGTCGAAGGTCCTGCACACCGGGCACTCGCACGAAGGATCCAGGGGTGCCGGGTCCTCGCGGAACCTCGCCCATTTCACCGACAGGCGTCCCTCGGAGGTGAAGGCCTGGCCGTTGCGGGCGTTGCGGGTCGGGAGCACGCAGTCGAAGAGATCGATGCCGGCGGCGACCGCGTGCACGATGTCCACGGGCCGACCCATGCCCATGAGGTAGCGCGGCCTGTCCGCTGGCATGCGCGGGGCCGCGACCGCGATCGTCTCGCGCGTCGAGTCCTGGTCCTCGCCCACGCTGAAGCCGCCGAGCGCCACGCCGTCCACCGGCCTCGAGCCGACCTCGGCCACGTGCGCGAGCCGGAGGTCCTCGAACACGCCTCCCTGGGCTATGCCGAAAAGGAGCGGCCCGCCGTCCTTCCGGGAAGGGATCGTCCGGTCCAGCCAGCGTGTCGTGCGCTGGGCGGCGCGGGCCACCTCGTCGCGGCCTGCCCGGCCTGGCGGGCACACGTCGAGCGCCATGGCGACGTCTGCGCCCAGGCGGCGCTGCACGCCGTACGCCTGCTCCGGCGTCAGCGCGAGCGGCGTCCCGTCCACGTGCGAGCTGAAGCGCACGCCCTCCTCGGTCACCTTGCAGCGATCGGCGAGGCTGAAGACCTGGAATCCGCCGGAATCAGTGAGCACTGGCCCGTCCCATGCCATGAAGCGCGCGATGCCGCCCGCCCGCTCCACGACGTCCACGCCGGGCCGGACCAGGAGGTGGTAGGTGTTGGCGAGCACCAGCCCGAACCCGGCGCCCCGCACCTCCGAAGGCGTGAGCGTCTTCACCGCGGCCACGGTTCCGACGGGCATGAACGCGGGCAGGTCCACAGCGCGCCCGCCGAGGGAGAGGCGCGAGAGCCGCGCCTCGCCGTCCGTGGCGAGGATCCGAAACACGCTCGGGCTTGGATCTCCGGTCACTCCGGGGAGGATCTTACAGGGACGGGGACGCTGCCTTCAAGGAATCGACGGTTATCGCCACCCGCGGCATTGCCGAGAGCGCCTTGTCCGCCTTCTCGAGGAGGTCCTCCGACTTCTTGTGCAGCGCCTCGATCTCGGATACCAGCGTGGCGATCTGCTTCTTCGCCTTCACTATCTCCGCGAGGATCGAGTCCACGGACTTGGACTTGCCGTCCGTCTCCGGGACCTTGGCGAGGAGATCCTCCTGCCACGCCACCGCCTCCTCGAGCTTCGAGATCTGCTTTCCCTTCTCCGCGGCCTGGGCGTCGAGCTTCTCCTTCTCCACGATGATGGGCCTCACCTCGGCGAGGAGCTTCATCTGGTCCGGGTGGATCACGCTCTCCTCTCCGAGGTACCAGCCGAACGCCTGGTCCGTGAGCGCCGCGAGGCTCATCACGCCCTCCTCGACCACGATCCTGATCTCGACCTCGGAGATCCCAGGGACGGTGAGCGGGTGCAGCTCGACCGTGGGTACGTCCGTGTCCAGGTTGTCGGGCGGCGTCACGATGCGGCCGTTTTCGACGTGGGCCACCTCGATGGCCACGTCGCGCGGCTGGCCAGCCATGTTCTCGATGGTGTAGTCGATGGTCGTGGTGCGCAGCGTGTGCACCCAGAGATCCTCGTTCTTCCACTCGAGGGCGGAGTAGAGGTTCTTCACCTCGGTCTTCCGCTCGAAGGTCACGTCCTCGTCCTTGCCGAAGCAGAGAACGCGCACGTCGCCGGGCTCGACCCTGTCCAGCGACGCCTGGCCGCGGAACCTGCCGTCCTCGAAGAAGGTGGACATGCCGGGCTGCAGCACTAGTCCGGTCGTGTTCTCGATGCGCACGCACGTATCCGGGTCTCCCCAGCCCGCGATCCTGGAGAACGCCTGTCCAGGGAGTTCGCGGCGGACCAGGGGGACCAGGCTCGTGGATCCGCTCGGGAGCGTTACCTTGGTCATGGAGGTGTACGTCGAGATCTCGTCCTCGACGGCCGGCTGCATGGTCTCGGCCGCCGCGCTCGTGCCGAGCGCGAGCAGCGAGCTGCCCACCTCGCCGCTGCCGCCGCTGGCGCCGAACAACGCGCCGCCGCCCGATCCGTAGCCGTACCCGTACCCGCCGCCGCCCGATCCGTAGCCGAAGGTCGATAGGCCGCCGTAGCCCTCGTGCGTGATGTCCCACGTGTAGAGGAGCGAGTCCGGGGTAGCGGCGCCGAGCTGCGGCATCATCTCGGCGGCCGCGCCCGGCGCCTCCATGACCTCGCGGTCCACGTAGCGCGGGGATGCGAGCGATAGCACGTACGAGGTCGGCAGACCCGAGACCAGGGTCATGGACACGTCGGTCCAGTCCTCGGGGGAGTCGTTGTGAACGACGGCCCATGCCTCCAGCACGACCTTGCCCTGCTCCACGCGCGTCCTGTAGACCATGCGCCACACCGGCGACTGGCGGATGTAGCTCGCGGCCAGCTTGCCCGCCTGCCCAACCCTTTCAAGAATATCTTTTCT
>CAZGVR010000244.1:2261-2959 GCA_964528945.1 uncultured Myxococcales bacterium | reverse complement strand
CAGGCCGCCCGCCTTGCCGAGCGCGGTGGCGAAGGCCTTCATGGACGCGGCCTCGAGGTGCGATACGGGCGCGATCTCCGCTATCGTGCCGACCGGGAACCAGCGCAGGGCCCCTGTGGCGGTCACGAGGATGACCACCGGCTCCGGGGCCTGGACCGGCTTGCCGTCCGCGGTGACCTCGCCCTGCTGGCCGAACGGCTGCACCGCGTCGAGGATGGTCCCGGCCACGACCTCGCCGTCGATGGTCGAGAGCTCGACGTTCGTGCCGGCCAGGGCCTGGGCGTAGCCCGCCAGATCAGAGGGCAGCTCGATGCTGCCCGACTCGAGCATGGACCCCGCGAACCCGGACGACGCGACCGCCTGGCCCAGGTTGTGCACGGCCGGGAAGTCCACGCCCTTCACCTTCACGCTGCCGTCGGTCGCGAGCACCAGGCTCGCGAGCAGGTCGTCGAGGTGCGCCTGCTCGACCGAGATCTCCAGGCTGGTCGCGCCGCTCACGTCCGCCTGCCGCTCGACCTGCGCCAGCCCGCAGTCGTAGAGCGTGACGTGCGTGGTGGGGAAGGCCGGGCTTGCCGGCGCCACTGCCGGGCCGCAGCCCTGCACCGCCATGGCCGCGAGCACTGCGAGGATCCTGGTCGTGTCGGGACTCATGCTGGCACCTCCGTTTCGACGAGCGCTTGAAAGGCCACACATACCGC
>CAZGVR010000244.1:0-2251 GCA_964528945.1 uncultured Myxococcales bacterium | reverse complement strand
ACATACCGCGTTACGGGCCGGTATACAACCGAGCGCGGGTTACGTTCCTCTTCCGGTGCAGATATCGCGACCGCCGGGTCAGGGCGAGGCGAGCATCACGTCGCGAAGCGTTCCCCAGAGCGGCAGGGTCGACGGCACCATGTCCTCGCTGAACCACCACCAGAAATGCCCGCCGATCCACGAGGGCTCCGCGATCTCCATGGAGTAGTACCGGACGAGGTACTCCGCCTTCCTGTCCGGAAAGGAGGTTCCGCACTCTCCGATCCCTATCCTGGACTCCGGGAACATGGCCGCGAGCCGGGCCATTACCGCCGGCCAGTCGGGCTGGAGATCCTCGCAGTCGTCCTCGTAGTAGCTCACGAGCACGAGGTCTAGCCCGGCCTTCATGTCCCCGGGCACGTTGGCCTCGGCCCACGTGAACATCTCGTGGTCGGCAGAGGACCAGCACCCGTCGTTGTGGTAGAGCGTGAGGGCCGCTGGCTCGCCGGCAGCCTTCACGAGCGCGTAGGCGCTCGAGATCTTGGCGACCACGTCCGCGGTCGTGCCAAGCCACTCGCCGTTCGCCTCGTTCCCCACCTCCCACATGTCCACGTCCGGGGCGAGCGCGTCCAGGTACTCCGCGGTGCGGGCCTCGTACTCCGCCACCGAGACCGTGTCCACGTACTCAGAGTCCAGGATCTCGCCCATCACGTCAGCGACCGCGTGGATGGGCGGCACCAGCACCACGTACTCCGAGGCTGGAACGCCCTCGTCGAAGACCACGCGAGCGGTGGGGCGGCGCGGCAGTGCAGCGAGCGATGCGACCGTGGGATCCAGGTTCCATGGGTCGTCGATGGTCACGCCCCAGATGCGGGGCCACGGCTCGTCGCCGTCGGCCTCCTCGACATCCTCGACGTCCATGACATCCATGACGTCCATTACATCCATGACGTCCGCATCGATCTCAAAGTCCGATTCGCCTCCTACGTCAGCCCCGGCATCGATGTCATGGAGATCACCAGCGGCGTCGGCATCGAAGCCGGCGTCGATCACGGTGTCCGTCGTGGAATCGGTGGCCGCGTCCTCCCCTCCCGGGTGGCCACCGCAGGCGGGCAGCAGGTGGAGTGAGGCTAGGAGCACTGGAATCACGCTTCGAAAGGGGGTGCGATTCATCTTTCCATCCTACCCCATGTAATGGGCTTTGCCATCCTGGTCGAAGAGAACGGCTGGACAGTGCTTCAACGGCATGCAAAGATCCCCGGACATGACGTGGATATCCGACATCTTCCTCAAGAACTACAAGCCGTTCGGCGAGGTGAAGGAGGAAAGCTGGGAGAGCAAGATCGGACTCGGACAGCTCACCTTGCTCTTCGGCCCGAACGGCTCGGGCAAATCGAGCATCCTGGAGGCGATTGCGCTCGCGTCGCAGAATGCCTCCGCTGCAAAGACCGGAGAGGTGTGGTCGGGCAACTTCCTCGATAGCGGCTACATGGTTTCCTTTCCCTCGAAGGAATACGCATTCCACGGAAAGGACATGGGCAGGGAGCTGGGCATCGGCTTCTCGCTCTCGACCGACAGGGGGGAGCTCGAGGAACATCTACAGGCAAGAGGCATCGCGTGGGAAGAAAAACTGGATCTGACGAGGATCCACTACTTCTTCGGCTTCTTCGAAGAACAGATGTACAGGGGCAAGCGGTCATCGAAGCCGAACAGGCAGGGGTTGTGGCTGGGACATTCGCCGCACGAGAACAATCTCTTCAAGGCATGGACGGAGATATCTCCCAACAAGTCCGGTGGCTGGTCGAACAGGGCTCACGTATCCCTGTCACCGGCAACCGAGGGCGAGGATCTTCAGTATCCGTTGGCCTCGTACTACCTGAGCGTGCACCGGGTTCGCGATTTCTCTGGGGAGGAGAAACATCGAAGCCATCTGCTCCTGTGCAGCAACGTACTCGAGTTCGTCCGCGACTTCATGGGGAACAACGTCTACTACTTGAAGGCGAACAGAGGTGACGTCCTCGCGGGCAATCGCACCGAATCTGGCGGCCGGGCCGTGGACCGCAGGGTGCTATCAGTGGGCACCAGGGGAGAGAGGACCATCAACGTGCTGGCCCTCCTTGCCGGGCCCAAGGGTCAGCCCGAGGAATGGAAGCGCGTGATCCGCTGGTGCGGGAGATTCGGGCTCGGGGAGTTCAACGCCGGCCATGGCGAGGAGAATCCCGAGGCGGCCTTCACGGATCCCGACAACCGGACCAAGCTCGACGTCAGGGTA
>CAZGVR010000243.1:4563-6567 GCA_964528945.1 uncultured Myxococcales bacterium | reverse complement strand
TGATCTGCCCGCCATGGATGATGATGATTTCCGCAGGGGCAGGCCCACCTGCCACCGCCGGTTCGGCGAGGCCGCGGCGATCCTGGCCGGGGATGCGCTCCTGACCGATGCGTTCGGCCTGCTCGTGGCATCCTACCGAAGGGAGCCCGCGCTGGCCTGCTCGCTCGTGGCCGAGCTGGCGGCGGCCGCGGGATCGGCCGGCATGGTCGGCGGCCAGATCCTGGACACGCTGCCGTCCGCGCGAGAGGCGGAGGGCGCGGACCTCGAGACCCTGCACAGGATGAAGACCGGGGCGCTGCTCAGGGCGAGCGTCAGGATCGGCGCGCTGGTCGGCGGCGCGAGCCCCGAGGATGTAGAAACGCTGGATCGCTACGGATCCCTGCTGGGTCTCGCATTCCAGATCGTGGACGATTGCCTGGACGTGACGGGCGATCTCGCCACTCTCGGCAAGGATCCGGGCAGCGACCGCGAGGCCGGCAAGGTGACCTACGTGGATCTGATGGGGCTGAGCAGCGCCCGGGATTACGCCCGCCGCCTGGTCGAGGATGCACTCGGGGAGATCAGCCCGTACGGGGAGAGGGCCGGAGCGCTCAGATGGCTGGCCCATCGAGTCGTGGAGAGAACGAACTGACGGCATCGACGCGCACGGGCTGGATCGCGCGGACCGAAGCGGGACCCCGAGCGTAGATTCTCCGGTCGCTGCTGTAGCCGAGGAAAACGAAGCGGGCATCGGGCGGGAGGGTATCCACGCACGGCGGATCCCCGGCCGCGTACGAGTCGCGGCCTGCCAGGCGAACCGCCTCCGAGCGGAACCGCCGGTAGGTCTCCACGGTTATCTCCTCGGTGCGCGCCAGCGCGGGCTCGATCCCCGTGCGGCCCGCCCACACCGACTCGTCCTCGCCGATCGTGCCCGTGAAGAACTCGGCGCAGGAGCCGCTGCCATAGGAGAAGAGCCCGACAGTACGGCCGGCGCACCTCGAGGCCTCGCTCTCGAGAAGGCTCGCGAGCCCGAGGTAGAGGGAAGCCGAATAGGAGTTGCCTGCCAGCTGCGCGGCGCGTAACCCGGGAGCGACCTTGAGCCGCATGAGCTCGAGGATGGCCTCCTCGCTCCACGCCCCCCCGGACGCGCCGCCACCGGGCTCGAGGAGCGTGGCAAGCGCCTTGTCGGCCATTCGCGGGAACGGCAGGTGGAACAGCAGGTAATCGAGGTCCTCCGCTGGCGCGCCTCCGGCCTCGAGGTGGCAGCGATACGTCTGCGCGAGCGCGGTGAGGTAGCACTTGACCGAATAGCGCCCGTTCACGACCGCGTTCATCCGGTATCCGGGCCGCCAGAAGTCCATCACCTGGCTGGTGTGCACGGCCTCGGCCCCGAGGTCCGGATGGAAGATGCCCTGAAGGCCCGACATGCCGACCAGCAGGGCGACGGCGCCGGCCCCCTGCGTGGCCTCGCCAGGCGAGCCCTCGTCATAGCGGGACACGTCAGTCGCGATCACGAGGGCCTTGCGGCCGCGCGCCAGGCCGGAGGAAACCCACGCGAAGGCGGACGAGAGGGCCGCGCTCGCGCCGTAGCAGGCGTGCTGTACGTCGAACGTCCGGCACCTTGGTCCCAGGCCCAGCATTCCGTGCACCCATGAGGCTATTGGCTTTGCCCAGTCCACACCGGTCTCGGTCGCCACGGTCAGTTGGCCTACCTGATCGCGATCCACGCCCCATTCCTGCAGGAGATCGGTGCCGGCCTCGGCGGCCATAGTCACGGAGTCCTGCATCGGATGCAGGATCGCCATGGACCTGCATCCGAGGCCCTTCGTGTATTTCTCCGGATCCGTTCCCAATGACGCGGCTAGATCCTCGTGAAGGAGGTGGTGACCGGGGAGGTAGGCCGAGATGGCCTCGATGCAAGCGCGCGATGTTGCCGGTGGCTGTTCCATGTGGTGCTCCTTAAGGGGCTCCTCGTACGCAAGTCGCGTGCCCGGTCCGCCGGTCGAGGCGGGCACTGGCCGCGGG
>CAZGVR010000243.1:3038-4553 GCA_964528945.1 uncultured Myxococcales bacterium | reverse complement strand
AGCGCCACTCGAGCGTGCGCGTGCGAACGCAAGGTTCGACGGCGAACGCTTCCGGCCATCGAAGCACACGGCGGCAGCAGGGTTTCCCCGATTGCCCGGGGCACGCCTATTGCTTGAGCGACCGTGCATGGAGAACGACAGGCTGGGCTCGCTGCGGGGGGCCGTCGGCGAGATCGACTTCGAGATCCTCGGTCTGCTCAACCGGAGAGCGAGGACCGTGGAGGAGATCAGGGCGATCAAGATCGAACGGGGGCTCCCGATGCACGACCCCGAGAGGGAACAATCGCTCCTCGAGGCGGTTCTGAAGCGCAACGAGGGGCCACTCGACAATCACACGGTCATGAGGCTCTTCCGCGAGATCCTGAGCGCTTCCCTGGGCTTCATGGAGAGGAGCAACGCCGGGGGCATGATCATCGCGCGCTCGCCCGGGGCACCGGATTTGCGCTTCGAGGTCGGCGGCAGGGTCGTCGGGGCCGATCCCGTGGTCATAGCCGGGCCGTGCTCCGTCGAGAGCAGAGAGCAGATCACGAGGGCCGCGGAGGGGCTGTCGCGCCTCGGCGTCCGGCTCATGCGGGGAGGCGCCTTCAAGCCGAGGACGAGTCCCTATTCGTTCCAGGGCCTGGGGATCGAGGGGCTCCGGCTCATGCGCGAGGCGGCCGACCGGCACGGGATGGCGGTGGTCACGGAGGTCATGGACACCCGCTACGTGGAAGTCGTGGCCGGACTCGCGGACGTGCTCCAGATCGGCGCGCGCAACATGCACAACTTCGCGCTGCGCAGGGAGGTGGGCAAGGCCGGCAGGCTGGTCGTCCTCAAGAGGGGGATGAGCGCGACCCTGGAGGAGCTCATGTGGGCGGCCGAGTACGTCGCGCTCTCGGGCGAGCACAGGATCATCCTGTGCGACAGGGGCGTGCGCACCTTCGCGCGCGAGACCCGCAACTCGCTGGACATCGCGGCCGTGCCGCTCCTCCGCCGGATGACCGCCCTGCCCGTCGCGGTGGACATCAGCCACGCCGCCGGCCGTCGCGACATCCTCGTGCCGCTGGCGAGGGCCGCACTGGCCGCCGGGGCGCAGGCGCTGATGGTGGAGGTCCACCCCTGGCCCGCCCGGGCCAGATCGGACGCCTCGCAGCAGCTCAGCATCGAGGAGTTCGGGGCCCTGATGGAGAACCTGTCCGCGTCGAGGCTCCTGAGGCCGCGAGCGATGGATGGGCAGGAGCGCACGGAGGCCATGACATGAAGCTCAGCATGGCGTGCAACTTCGACCGGGCGCTCGTGGATGGCCTCGCGCCCTACCCCGTTTACGAGGTCTACGGCAAGCTGCCCGAGGACAGCTTCGGCGGTGGCCGCCCGTCCTTCTACCTGCCGCGCGTGGACCGTGGCGGGGTCGAGGAACGTCACCCCGTCGGCCTGCCATTGCCGCACCATGCGGTCGCGCAGGATCGTCGCCGCGGCGGCCAACTGGGCGCGATCGTTGACCCCCTGCATTTCGGCGGCGTCGGCCAGGCATTCCGC
>CAZGVR010000243.1:0-3028 GCA_964528945.1 uncultured Myxococcales bacterium | reverse complement strand
ACGCGGGCATCGAGTTCAACTACCTGCTCAACGCATCGTGCATGGGCAACAGGGAGTTCACCCGCGAGGGCCAGCGGAGCCTCGACGAGACCCTGGACTGGCTCGACCGCATCGGCGTCGACTCGATCACGGTGGCCACGCTGCATTTCCTGCGCTTCATCAAGCGACGCTACCCGCGGTTCAAGGTCAGGATCAGCTCGCACCGCTTCACCGACAACCCGCGGAAGATAAGGTTCTGGCAGGACAACGGCGCCGACTGCATCGTCGTCAGCGAGGTGAACATCTACAGGGAGTTCGAGATCCTCGAGGCGATGCGCGCCGCCGCCGAAAGCGTCGAGCTCTCGCTCATCGTGAACAACTCCTGCAGGCAGGACTGTGCGATCGCCGGGACGCACGCCGAATGCCTGAACCACGCGTCGCAGATCTCCTCCAGCGGCTATCCGCTCGACTACTGCTCGATATACTGCATGGACCTGCGCCTGCGCGAGCCCGTGAACTACCTGCGGGCGAACTGGATCCGTCCCGAGGACCTGCGCCTGTACGAGGAGATGGGATTCGACAACTTCAAGATCGTCGAGCGCAACACGCCGACGCGGGTCCTCGTCGAGAGGGCGCGCGCCTACTCCGAGCGGCGCTGGGACGGCAACCTGCTCGACCTCGTCCAGAACCACGCCTACCCGGAGGACAAGTACGGCGACTCGGAGAAGGACTCGTACTCGCTGGGGCGCATGATCCGCCACTTCGTGAGGCCGCTCACCGTGGGGCTGCGATCCCTCGACAAGGTCGTGAGGATGGGCAAGCGCGCGAGCCTGCTGTATCCGCGCCGAGGCGCGAATCCGGTCCACATAGACAACCGGTCGCTCGACGGCTTCATCGAGAGGTTCCGCTCCACGAGCTGCCAGCCGATCGACTGCGAGAAGTGCCGCTGCTGCCACGAGTGGGCGGCGAAGGCGATCCGGATAGACCCTGCCTTCGACAGGGACATGAGGAAGATCTACTCGGACCTTCTCGACGACATCCACACGGGCGATTTCTGGGAGTCCCCGGTCGCCTCCCTCGGCAGGTCGGCCCTCGACCGCATTTCGGGGCGGCCGTCGTGATCTCCCTCGAGCCGGCACGGGGGCTGCACCTGGAGCGCGGCCTCGGCCACCTCGCGGAGATGCAGAACGAGGACGGGTCCTGGAGCGGCGACTACGGCGGCTCCTTCTTCCTGACGCCGATGTGGGCCTGCGGCCTCTCGGCGATGGGCGTGATCGAGAAGACGACCGCCCGGGATCTCCTGCGCCACATGGACGCGAGGAGGAACGCGGACGGGGGATGGGGATTGCACTTCGCGGCGCCGAGCTGCCTGTTCTCGACCGTGATGGCGTATGCGGCGATGCGGATGCTCGGCAGGACCCCGGGCGAGGTCGGGGCGAGCCGCGACTGGATACGGGCGAGGGGCGGTGCTCCGGGCATCCCGCTCTGGGGCAAGCTCTTCCTCTCGACCCTCGGCCTCTACGACTACGAGGGAGTACCGCCCCTGAGTCCCGAGATGTGGCTCTTGCCGCGCGCCTCGCCCGTCCACCCGGGGCGTCTGTGGTGCCATGCGCGCGTCGTGCTGCTCGCCATGTGCCACCTGTACGGCCGCAGGTTCCGCATCCCGACGACGCCGCTCGTGCGGGACGTCAGATCGGAGATCTACCTGGAGCCCTGGGACGGCATCGACTGGCGGGCGCAGCGGGGCCGGGTCGCGCCCACCGACGTCCACATCGGACGGACCACCGTCTCGGGGCTCGTCGACGGGCTGCTGGGCCTGTGGGAGCGCTTCCCGATCCCCCGCGACCGCGCGCTGCGCGAGACCCTGGACCACATCCGCCACGAGGACGACACGACCTCGCACATCGACATCGGTCCAGTGAACAAGATCCTGAACATGATGGTCGCGTGGTTCGAGGAAGGACCGGATTCGGAGTGGTTCCGCAGCCACATGGCCAGGGTGGGCGACTACCTCCAGCCCTCCCGCGAGGGCCTCCACGTGAACGGGTACAACTCGACCGCCCTCTGGGACACGGCCTTCGCGGTCCAGGCCATCTGCGCCGGCGGGCCGCGGCCCGGGTCGATGGACGTCACGCTCCGCCGCGCGGCGTCCTTCCTGGAGGGCAACCAGATCCTCGAGGACGTCCCGGACGGCGTTCGCTACCACCGGCACCCCTCCCGAGGCGGCTGGCCCTTCTCCAACCGGCCCCACGGATGGCCCATCAGCGACTGCACGGGCGAGGGTCTCAAGGCGGCGCTGCTGCTCGAGAGGCACCTCCGGATCCCCGGGGAGAGGCTCGCCTGGGCCGCGGAGTTCATCCTCTCCCTCCAGAACCGGGATGGGGGCTGGGCCACGTACGAGCCGACCCGCGGCTCGGCACTTCTCGAGCGTCTCAACTCCTCGTCGCTGTTCCAGGACATAATGATCGACCTCTCGTGCACGGAGTGCACGTCCTCATGCGTCCAGGGGCTGGCGGCGTTCCGCCGCCGCTTCCCCGGAAGGCTGCGAGCCGAGGTCGAGGCCGCCATCGGCCGAGGCCGCGACTTCCTCCTCGGGGCCCAGGGGGACGACGGGGCATGGTACGGATCGTGGGGGATCTGCTTCACGTACGGCACCTGGTTCGGGACCTGGGGCCTGCTCGCGGCCGGGCTCGATCCGTCGCACCCGTCCCTGCGCAGGGCCGCGGGCTTCCTCGCCTCCGCGCAGAACCCGGACGGCGGCTGGGGTGAGCACTGGACGAGCTGCGAGGAGCGCTCGCCGATCCCCTCCGCATCCCATGCCGTGACGACATCGTGGGCCCTGCTCTCGCTCGCGCGGACCGGGCACCATCCTGCCGTCGGCCGCGGCCTCGCCTACCTGGGCCGGACCCAGCAGCCCTCGGGCGCCTGGCCGCGGCAGTCGCTGGAGGGCGTTTTCAACCGGACGTGCATGCTCCGCTACGACAACTACCGGCGCTACTTCCCGGTATGGGCCCTGGGCGCCGCCTCCGCCCCGGGAGCGTGATCCATG
>CAZGVR010000242.1:5124-6575 GCA_964528945.1 uncultured Myxococcales bacterium | reverse complement strand
TGCGATGCGCAGGGCCCCCTCTATGGAGTCATGGTCCGTAATGGTCACGAAGTCCATGCCATGGGCCTTCGCGAGGGTGTAGACCTCCGCGGGGTCGGCGTCGCTCTAAGGGGAATTGATCTTCTGAAGGAACCAGGTTGCCGGCCGCACCGAGAACTTCGAGTGGATGTGGAGATCTACCCTGGAGCATCCCCCTCGGGACCCGGGATCGAAGTCGGCCATCGCACCTTTCCTCCGCGTCGAGCCCGATCGCGGACTGGACGCAAACCCCGGACTCGATCTGCCCCTTCTCTCCCTGGCCCCGCGCCCAGACACGGCGCGCGCGGCAAGTCCTAATATGGTCGGTCAACGGCCCAGGGTCAAGCCCGCTGCTCCTCGGTGGCCCTGGTGCATTCGAGTAAATCGACCCCGGACCCTGCAACCTTGCGTGGTGCTGGAATCACCTGTACTATGATTGTGAAACGGCTTCTGCTCTCCACCGGATCCAGGAGTGCGACCATGAGGAACCTGGCATTTTCATTGGTGATCGTTACCGCTGCCGCCGCGTGTGAGGCCGAGTCGCCGGTCTACGACTGGGACGGCATCGCTGACACCGGGATTCCAGACTATCCGTACGACAGCCCGTACGACGTCCCCTACGAGACGTACGACGCGATAGACACGGCCGGCATGGACAACGACGGCGATGGGTTCTCCCCCTTGACCGGCGACTGCAACGATGCCGAACCGGCCGTGAACCCCAACGCGTTCGACGACCCCACCAACGTGGTGGACGACGACTGCGACGGGTACGTGGACAACCCTACGCGCGGCAACCCCAGCCCGACCCGCAACTGCGACTGCGGCACCATGCCGACCCTGATCGAGGGCATGGACATCTGCGACCCGCGGTTCGTGACTGCCGTCGAGGAGATCTCCTATGGGCCAGGCGCGGCAGGCGGACGTGGAGTGCGGCAGCACTACGGCAACCCTGGCAACGGCCTGAACACGCGCTACGGCTGCTCCTACTCCATGCTCGACACCGGCAACATCGAACCGACCGTTGGCGGCGGCTGCAACCCGACGAGGCAGATAGGGACCGACTTCTACGATCCCAGCGGCATGTTCGGATGCACGGGCGGAGAGCCGGATCCCAACCCCCTGGGTCCTGACCCTGCTGCCGTGATCTGCGACACGAACCAACTCGTTGGCCACTTCAAGGCACCGTCCAACGCGCTCAGCTTCAGCTTCGACTTCCTGTACATGAGCGCCGAGTACCCGGAGTGGGTGGACATGGGCTTCAACGACACGTTCTACGCGATCCTGCAAAGGCCATCCACTGCAGAGCGCATCAACATCTCGTTCGACGAATCGGGCGCCGAGATCGAGGTCGACAACGCGTTCTTCGAGGATCCGCCAGTCACCAACCTCGCGGGCACGGGCTACTCGGACATGGACTTCGGCCAGATCTG
>CAZGVR010000242.1:0-5114 GCA_964528945.1 uncultured Myxococcales bacterium | reverse complement strand
GGTCATCGACCGGCTGGCTCAGGACGTCTTGGAACATCGACCCGAACGAGGAGTTCATGCTGACCTTCTCCATCCACGACGAGGGTGACGGCATCTACGACTCCGTGGTCATCATCGACAACTTCCAGTGGGCGGTCGGCGAGGTGGACCCGGGCACGATCATCATCTGACAGGCCTTCCAGTGAACTGCTTTCGAGATCTCGCCATCCTCGGCCTCCTTGCCGCGCTCCTGGCTCCGGCCGGCTGCAGCGATGAAGGTGGCCCATCAGACTCCGGCACGGACACGGGTCATGACTCGGCCACGGATCCCTGCACCACGTATCCCGGGACCTGCAACATGGACCCGCGCATCCCGCGCGCGCCATGGGACTGCTGCCCGGACGGCCAGGCGTGCTGCCCGCTGTGCGACGGGCCCGACTCCTGCAACCTGGACTACGAGTGCCGCACATCGTGCCCCGAGGTGCTGCCGTGCACAGGGACCGCTGGAACCGGCGGCTTCTCCTGCTGGTACGACCCCGAGGACCTGGCCGGCGGCACCGCGTACTGCGCCGTGCCGGATCCCCTTCCGGCCTCGGGCACGGTCGAGTGCGCAGCCACCTGCTCCACGGGCATCGAGTGCCCGTTCTCCGGAGCGACGTACGGCAACGCAGCTCTGTGCTGCCCGACCGGCACGGCCTGCGGGGCGAGCGGGTTCGGGCTGCCATTCTGCCAGTGAGCCCGGCACTGCCCGAAAGCGTGGTGGCCTCCGGAGCCTGCATCTCAGTTTTGTGGCTATCCCCGGCAGGTTTCCGCTACACATCCTGCAATGATCCGCTCCAGAGCAGATCTAGCCCGCAGGGTCATCCTGTTCTTCCTGGCGGGCGCCGTGGTCTCGGGCCACGTCTTCTACCTGCTCGAGTCGTTCCTGCCCCTGCCCATAGGCCGGCTCGCGTCCTCGATCCTGGCGACTTGCGTGGTGCCCGGGACGTTAACAGCAATCGCCCTGGCCCTGGATCGGAGGAGGGAAAGGGGAGCGGGGCTGCCCTCTGCCCCGTCGGCCACGGACGGAGTCCCGTCCATCGTGAGGGGACCGAGGCGCCTCGACTGGCTGGTCGTGGCGGCCCTGACGTTCGGGCTCTGGGCGGGCGGCTACTTCCTGGTGGGAATGGCAACGGCCGGCCGGCACATGCACACGCTCCGGATCGGCATGGACGATGCCATCCCCTTGGCCCCGGAATTCGTGTGGTGCTACCTGACCATCTACCCCATGTTCCTGATCCCGTTCTTCATGGTGGCCGACCGGAAGACCGCCAAGACGATCATGTTCTCCTACATCACGCTCCTCCTGGTCGCCTACGCGGTCTTCCTCGCATTCCCGGTCTCGTACCCCAGGTCTCCGCTGCCCCGGGACGGGAGCTTCTCGGTGTTCGCGCTCTCGATAGTCCATGGCGCTGACCCGGCGTGGAACTGCTTCCCTTCGACGCACTGCGCCATGTCCCTCATGGCCGCGCTGGTCGTGCTGGAGACCTGGGGCCTGGCCGGCCTCTGGGGCCTCGCAGTGGCCTTCTCCATAGGCGTGTCCACGCTTTTCACGAAGCAGCACTACATCATGGACGTGCTGGCCGGCTGGGGGCTCACGCTGGCCGTGTACCTGTCCTTCTTCAGGGGGAGGCTGGGGCCGTGGCTCAGGCCGCGGGCGGAGCGGTCGGCGGGGCAGAGCACTTCTTCTTCTGGCAGGTGAGACCTGTTTCGCAGTCGTCGCTCGCGCCGCACGCCTCACCGGCCTTTCCGAGGTGGTCCACGCACTTCCCTGCCACGCAGATCCAGGGCGCCATGCAGTCGCCGTCGTTTCCGCAGGCGCCGCCCAGCATGGCATAGTCGTCACGGCACAGACCCAGCAGGCAGATGTAGCTCGAGCACTCGGAATCGGAGTCGCACTCCTCGCCGGCCCAGAGGTAGTCGCTCCTGCACTTGCCCTTCATGCAGAAGCCGCCCTCGCAGTCCTGGGGATCCTTGCAGCTTGCGCCGTCCTGCAGCATGTAGTCGCTGCACTTCCCGTTGATGCAAAGCCCGCTCCAGCACTCGTCGTCGCCCCCGCACTTCGCGCCGTTGCCGGCCGGCTCGGTGGATCCCTTCGCGCACTTCATGCTCTTGCACGCCAGCGGGTACTGGCAGTCGCCGTGGTACTCGCAGTAGTCGCCCTTCAGGCCGTTGCCCACCACCCTGCACTTCCCCTCTACGCAGATCGGTATGCCGCCCGCCGGATCCTGGCAGTCCCAGTGGTACTTGCAGTCCCCACCGGTCATGGGAAGATCCATGCCGCACTTGTCCGCGACGCAGTAGAGCGGCACCGTGCAGTCACCCGCCTCGAAGCACTTCTCGCCGGCCGCGGCCATCTTCCTCCTCGAGCACTGCTGGCCCATGCACGTGAGCGGGGGGATGCAGTGCGAGTCCTCGTTGCACACGGAGCCCACGTTCCCGGATCCCACGGCCTTGCAGGTCCCGCCGAAGCAGATGAGCCCGGCCTTGCAGTCGGTCTGGTAGTAGCAGCCCTCGTTCTCGTCGGCGAGCGACTCCTTGCAGAACTGGGCCACGCAGAACAGGCCCGACTGGCACTCCGCCTGCGACCAGCACGGCCCCTGGACCGGCGACGGGGACGCCTGGCAGTAGCCGACGATGCAGTAGAGGCCCGACTTGCAAGGCATGTAGGAGGAGCAGTTCTCCCCCAGGCTTCCGAGGAACTCGGCCGGGGTCACGCACTTGCCGTTCTTGCACTTGAAGCCCGAGGTGCAGTCCCAGTCGGACCAGCACGTGGTCGCGCCCGTCGAGTACGCGCAGGTCGCGGCCGCCTGCGGCGTGCACTTGCCGTCCACGCACGTCAGGCTGCCCGAGCAGTGGCGGCTGAACGTGCATGGCCCGCCCTCGGCGCTCGACTTGTCAGTGCACTGGGACGCCACGCAGAACGCGGCCTCAGGGCAGTTCGAGTCGTCGAAGCACTTCTCGCCGATCGCGACCTTGCGCGCCTCCTGGCACGAGCCGTCCACGCACTCGAGCCCGAACTTGCAGTCCCGGGACGCCAGGCACGAGCCGCCCACTGAAGACAGCGACGCCTGGCAGTGAGCGGCCACGCAGATGAGGTACGAGTCGCAGTCCGAGTCCCAGCGGCACTCGTCGCCTTCGCCTGCCTCGGATGCCTTGCCGCCCGCGCACCTTGGCTCGCCGCCGCCCTGACCCCCGCCGTGCGGCCCGCAACCGCCCAGGATCGCCACGATCGCCAGGCACGCGACCGGTGCCCTCCGCGTGATGAAAGCCGTCATGAAATACCTTCTACGTACTCCTTCGACCACGCGTCAAGGCATGGCTTGGGCCCGGCGTCCCCTCCGGCGCCCTCCCCCCACCGCGCGAGGGTTGCGACCCTGCCCCGACCGTGGTACCAAGGTCTTCCACCGGGGGAGCATCCCTGACCCCGGGCGGCGGCCATGGATACCAACAGGAGCACCCCCACGACCGGCACGCGAGGCACGAGCCATGCCTCCGGCATGGACATCCTCCTCAGGCACACGGACCTGGCGCTCGCCATCCTCGTGGCCCTCGTCGTGGCCATGATGATCCTGCCGCTCCCGACCTGGGTCATGGACGCGCTGATCGCGACCAACATCGCGATGTCCGTCACACTGCTCGTGTCGGTCCTCTACGCCGCCGAGCCGCTCGCGATCGCCACCTTCCCGACCATCCTCCTCCTGACCACGCTGTTCCGCCTCGCCCTCAACATCTCCACGACGCGCCTGATACTCACGCAGGCGAACGCGGGCCGCATCATCGACGCGTTCGGCAACTTCGTCGTCTCCGGGAACTACGTGGTGGGCGGCGTGATCTTCCTGATCATCACGCTGGTCCAGTTCCTGGTCATAGCCAAGGGATCCGAGAGGGTGGCCGAGGTCGCGGCCCGCTTCACGCTGGACGCCATGCCCGGCAAGCAGATGTCCATCGACGCCGACCTCCGCTCCGGGATCATCGACGGGGCCTCGGCGCGGGCCCGCCGTCGCGGGCTGGAGCGCGAGGCGCAGTTCTACGGGGCCATGGACGGCGCCATGAAGTTCCTCAATGGTCCCAAAACTGGATCGGGTAGGGTTCGCGGTTAATATCAGGCTATCTGCTTGATATAATTACCGTTATTGCCATTCTAGCGATCATTTTCATATGCAACTGTGACCTCCCGGTGTCGATGCCGGGACTATCGGCGGGAGCTGTCGGCTACATCAAGGACGTGGCGGCTCGGACGGATACACAGATACCTTGAAGCAGTTCAGCTTAGAACCAGTGGAACGCAGTCCCGTCCCACCAAAGCACGTATTCCTCCCTGCCGCATGCCCTGGAGGCATTGTCCAGATCGTTGACCGCCAGGAACACCTCGACGGGTGAGTTGCCCCAAATGGACTGGATGTTGATTCGACCGGCGCACTCGCTTCCGTCCAGCACACCAGGCCAGTACCCAAGTACCGTGAAAGACGTACCGTCCCACATGAAGAACATTAACTCAGTGTGAAGGTACAGGATGCCGTCCTCGCCCCACATACCTCGGATGATTTGCACGTGATCTCCGCACGGGTCGCTGAGGTCACGCAGGTCGGGCCACTCTATGGCCTCCCATGACACGCCGTCGAAGTGGATAAGCGATCCTCCTATGGTGCTTGCCCATACGTCGTCGTGGCTGAAACCCCACATGGCCGAGATGTCTTCCATCGTGCGAGTGTCGTGCACAATCCATTCATCACCTTCGAGAGAGAGCATGGTACCGCTGGGCCCAGAGCAGTACACCGAGTCCCGGGCGGCCCACACGAAATGTACCTCGTAAGGGACCGGCTCGCCCGGAACGGCGACCAGAGGGAACCGTCCCACCGGGCGAGCCTGGGAGCACCAGAAAGCGTTGCGTATCCGAGCGTCTCGTCCACGATGAAGACGTTAAGGAAACGTGAGGCTATGCGAGTCCAAGCGCCATCGTCGATCAGAATTGCATCTTCCCCCACCTGGAGCAGCATCAGAGGCCCGTTTGGTATTCCAACGATCTCCGCGTCTCCCCACCCCAAATAGTCCGCTCCTAGTTCCATATACACGGACCAGCCGGTTCCATCGTT
>CAZGVR010000241.1:3672-6589 GCA_964528945.1 uncultured Myxococcales bacterium | reverse complement strand
CAGCCGATCGCCCTCGAGCGCGCGGGCGAGGCCGGGCAGAACGCCTCGATCACGTTGCCCTCTGCGTACTGGACCTGCGCCATCTCCTGCTTCTCCTCCCTGTCGGATCGATGGTTGGGGTTTTCACGGCGGGCCGGTTGTGTTAACCCTGAACCAAGGATCGTGAATCTACACCGGAAGGCCTGGATTTGAAAGATCCCATGTCCCCTTGCCGGCGCTCGCTCGCCATCCACCTGGCCATCCTGGCCTTCCTGGGCGTCGCCACTCGTCCGGCGCATTCGAATGCCGCCGACCCTGCCGGAGGGGTCGGAATGCAGGCTACGGCAGGTCCCACGGCCGGGAAGGACGGGCATGCCAGCGGGAAGGCCGATCCCATTGCCCAGGCCACGCTGCCGCCCAGGGGAACCAAGCTCGAGATCTCGCTCGCGCTCGGAAAGGTGGGGTCTGCGGGCTTCTCGATCGGTGGGACTCTATCGCTGGGATGGAGGCTGGGCAAGCTGGTGGGTCTGGAGCTGAGGGGCGGCGGCGGCATGGCCGAGAAGCGGACCGGAACCCACGGCCCCTACTTTCACGGCGAGTTCCTGGTGCCGTTCCGCTTCGGCATATGCAACCAGCACCCGAGGGTATGCCCGGGGCTGGACTTCTACGTCGCCGTCATCCCGGGTGCCGGCTACGGCTTCTACGATGGCAACCAGGCGATAAACGGGCTCATCGGGCTCTCGCTCGAGTCCGTGAAGACCAGGGGCAAGCTGCACGCGGGAGTGCATGCCTCCGCATTCCTCTACTTCGATTTCCTGAAGGATCGAGGCAAGCGCGACCCATGGCTGGCCTGGAGCATGATCGAGCTGGGCATCGTGCTCAGGTGGGGGAAGGACTGATCCCACGCAGGTCCCGAAGGCCAGGCCGCCCGGTCAAGGTACGAACACGTAGCTGGGGATGGATGCGTCCCCCCCGCCGCCCCAGGTCTGGATGGAGAGCTGGTCTCCGGTGAGGGCCTCGATCCAGGCTTCGAACGAGCCATCCATGTTCACCGGCTCGATCACCCCCCTGTCGGTGTCGAGGTTGAGAACGAACCCGTAGATCCTGTTCTCCGCCCCCGACCATTCAGGGAAGGCTCCGGCCAAGCCGGTGATGTGCGCGATCCCGTCGGCATCGGGAGCCGTGACCGAGAACTGGGCCGAGTCCGGCGGCGGCATGGGAACGGTCGGCGTGTTCACGCAGGATGCCGAGAACATGCCGGCCACCAGGATGCAGGCCGCGGCGAGCGACAGGCCGATCGGGATCCCGTGCTTTCTCATGACGGTCTACCTCGTAGCATCGAATGTGCAACCGACGTGCCAACCATGCTGAGGCTGTAACCCGGCGACATCGCAGGGTTGAAAAATGGCGGTCCCAGCAGGCGAGACAACGAAGTTGACAGGGCCGGCTACGGACAGTCGGCGGATTCGCAGACCGTGATCGTGACCGAGGCCGGTGTGGAAGGGCCGCCGCCGCCCTTCTTCGAGAGCACGCCGCCCACCACGCCGCCCGTCACTCCGACCACGACGACACCGATGATGGTCCAGAACCACCATTTCTTGGCGACGGATCCGCCGCCCTGATCGACCGGCAGCGGGATCCTGAGCGGGGCGTCCTCGTCCCCGCGCGTCGCGAGGGTGTTGCCCATGGGGTCCAACGCCTCGACGAAATAGTCGACCGAAGACGGGACCACGGCCTCTCCGGGGATCGTGGCCATGTACGTCGTCTCGGTGCCCGGCGTTGCCTGCGGCATGGCCTTCACTGCATGGTATTCCTTGTCGAGCCGGTAGTTGAGCACGACCTGTGCCACCTTGCCGCCCGGATCGGTGACGGTGATCTTCAGGTTGATCGGCTCTCCCTTGGCTGCCGAGTCCGGGACCTTGTGGGAGATGACGACCTTCGGCTGCTCGGCCGTGATCTTCCCTGGCTTGCCCTCGTCTATCCACTTCTGCTTCGTCGCGTTGAAGAAGGTCGTGATCTTGGGGGAGGTCGTGGCCGTGTCGAACGACCAGTTCTCGTTGATGATGAGCAACTGGCGGAACGCGCCGGCCGCCTCGTCCGGCTTCTCGAGGAGGAGGTAGTCCAGGCCAAGGTACTTGTAGATCTCGATGAGCTGGATCTGCGTGTTCCCGGGGCGCATGAGCGCAGCGCTCAGGGTGTTCACCGACTCCTCGTACATGAGGTCGTTGTACTGCGTTATGCCCTCGGCGATCAGGGGGTTGTCGCCTGCGTGCACCATGCCGGGCTGCAGCGAGAGGATCGCACCCAGGAGGATGCCTGCAGGGATCATGGGACTCCGCGACATTTACCCTACTCCGTTCATGCCCCGCCCGGTCCTGGGCCTGACACTCTCGACGAGGTCATTATACAGCCCCGCGCCCGCTTTTCAATTGACAATCACCACACCCGCGGGCACGATCCTCGGGCGATGAGCCCTCTGCTGGAAAGGCTCGTTAGAAAGGGCATCCTCGATCCGGACGCCTCGAGGGACACGGCGTACCTCACGCGCGACGTCGGCGGAACCGACACGCTGAACCTGGTCCGGGCCGGCGTCCTCTCGGAGGACGACCTGCTCGGGATCATTCAGCAGGAATTCGACGTAATGGCCGTCCTCCAGTTCGAGATGGAGGATGTTCCCACCTCCGTGCTGACGAGGGTACCTCGCCGGATCGCGGAGACCCACAGGGCGATCCCGATCAGGGAGGAGCACGGCAGGCTCCAGGTGGTGATGTCCGACCCGACCGATCCGCTGGCGATCTCGGCAGTGAAGTCGTCTGCAGGCCAGGAGATCGAGCCCTGCTCGGCAGCGGAGTCGGTCATCTCCTGGGCGCTAGCAGGAGAATCTCATGGAGACTTCAAGCGGCAGGGAAAACTCACGGAACGCGGTCCTGACCCTCGG
>CAZGVR010000241.1:1832-3662 GCA_964528945.1 uncultured Myxococcales bacterium | reverse complement strand
ACGCCGCGCTTCAAGCGTCCATCGCGCGAGGAGCATGCCGTTGCCGCGGACGTGGAGCCGGTCCTCCTGACCACCGTGGTCGAGGGCTCCGACCAGCCGCTGGACGTCGATGTGGACGTGGAGACCGATGAGCCGGCCTCGGCCGGTCGCATCTCGTTCCCGGTGATCAAGGGTGACCAGGCCGGACCCGAGTCAGGTCCGGTCATGGGGGAGTGGGAAGCACCGTTCGATCTCAAGCGGGCCGTTTCCAGGCCTCCGGCCGCGGTCCAGGCAAGGGCCCCGGCCCCCGTCGAGATTCCCGCGGCCGGCGCTGTGCCCGCCCCCGACGCCGGAGTGCCGGTTGCTCCCGCGTCCGCGCCAGGGCCTGCGAAGGAAACCCCGGATGACGAGACTCCGCTCCTGCTGGTCGACGAGGAGGACTGGACCGTAGCGGGAGGCGGGCTCGAGGAGATAATCGAGGCTGGCGCGGTCTCGGACGATCGGGCGATCCTCGTCGAGATGCCCGTCAAGCAGAAGCCGATAATGGTGACCCGGAACGTGGTGATAGGACAGGGCAAGAGCTCGGCCGAGGTCATCACCCCGCAGCCGCTCTCTGCCCGCAGGGCGGTCGACGAGATCAGGATGCAGGTGCCTCCAGCGTCCGGCACCCGGGCGAAGGAGCCGGCCCCTGCGGCACCCAAGCCGAAGTCCGAGGCCCCTGCCCTATCTCCGCTCGAGCCCCCGAGCAGGGCATCGGCGCCACCGTCGGGGAAGCCGGAAGCGGCGGTCGAACGGCCGGTGGTCCGGCCCGAGCCCGGACCCCGGGATCCGGTGGCCCAGGCTCCGCACCTCGACCTGGACATGGTCGGGGAATGGAAGCAGCAGGTGGCCGGCCTCGACACGAGGGACCATGTGCTGGAAGCAACGCTCGACTTCATGGATGCGGCCCTCGGGCCGGTGATGTTCCTCGCGCGCAAGGGCCAGGGCCTCGCTGGCTGGGCCTGCTCCAAGGCCTGCAGGAGCCTGATCGATGGGGACATCCACGACGTGATCATGATGCCGCCCGCGCCACGCGAGGTCTGGCACGCGATGGAGAGGAAGAGAGGATTCATGGGCCCGGCCGCAGTGCCCGAGGAGTACGGGTTCCTGCGCATGACACGGGAGTCGAGGCTCCCCTTCCTGGTGCTGCCCGTGGTCGTCAAGGGGATCGCCGCCGGTGCGCTCCTCTGCCTGCCGCGGAGCCGGCTGCCGGCCGATCCAGGGCTGAGGGACGCTCTGGAGTCGATGGGCAAGACCCTGTCGGAGAGGCTCGAGCAGATCGTCCTCAAGAGGAAGCAGAAGCAGACCGTCGCGCGGTGACGGTCCGATCCCCGGAGGCCACATGACCGACGACCTGAGGAAGAACCTCGAAAGGTACCGCTCCGCGCTCGAGAAGTCGGAGGCCAAGGCACCGCCGCGGGACATCCCCGGTATAATCAACGGGGACGAGGCCCCGGCACCCCTGTACACGCCGGCCGATCTCGAGGGTCGCGACTACCTCGCCGACCTGGGATTCCCGGGAGAGCCTCCCTTCACCCGCGGCGTCCAGCCGAACATGTACAGGGGCCAACTGTGGACAATGAGGCAGTACGCCGGCTTCGGCACCGCGGCCGCGACGAACAAGCGGTACCGCTTCCTCCTGGAGAAGGGACAGACCGGGCTGTCCGTCGCCTTCGATCTCCCGACCCAGATCGGCTACGACTCCGATGATCCCATGAGCCGCGGCGAGGTCGGCAAGGTGGGAGTGGCGATCGACACCATCGAGGACATGGAGACGCTGATCACCTGGCTCGAGAAGAACGAGCCGGCCGA
>CAZGVR010000241.1:0-1822 GCA_964528945.1 uncultured Myxococcales bacterium | reverse complement strand
TTCGAGGACATGGAGACGCTGTTCTACGGCATCCCACTGGGCAGCGTGACGACTTCCATGACCATCAACTCGACCGCCTCCATCCTGCTCGCGATGTACGTGGCGGTCGCCCGGAGACGCGGCATCGATCAGGCCGCGCTGGGCGGCACGGTCCAGAACGACATACTCAAGGAGTACTTCGCGCGGGGCACGTACATATACCCCCCCAGGCCTTCCATGCGGCTCATCACGGATCTCTTCAGGTACTGCGGTGAGCGGATCCCGAAGTGGAACACCATTTCCATCTCCGGGTACCACATGCGCGAGGCCGGGTGCACCCCGGTCCAGGAGGTGGCGTTCACGCTTGCGGACGGCATCGAGTACGTGCGCGCCGCTATCGACATGGGACTCGACGTGGACAGGTTCGGCTCGCGGCTGAGCTTCTTCTTCGGGTGCCACTCGAACTTCATCGAGGAGGTCGCGAAGTTCAGGGCGGCGCGCAGGCTCTGGGGAGGGATCATGAGGGACAGGTTCGGAGCCAAGACCTCGAAGGCCATGGCCCTCCGCTTCCACACGCAGACCGCCGGTTGCTCGCTCACGGCGCAGCAGCCCCTCAACAACATCGTCCGCGTCACGCTGCAGGCGCTGGCCGCGGTCCTCGGGGGCACGCAGAGCCTCCACACGAACTCGTTCGACGAGGCGCTCGCCCTTCCCACGGAGCAGGCCGTGAGGGTGGCGCTCAGGACCCAGCAGATAATCGGCCACGAGTCCGGAGTCGCGGACTTCGTCGACCCCCTCGGCGGGTCCTACGCGATCGAGGCGCTGCTCAACCGCATCGAGGCCGGGGCAGCTGACTACCTGACCAGGATCGACGGGATGGGCGGGATGGTGGCGGCGATCGAGGCCGGATACGTCCAGAAGGAGATACAGAACGCCTCGTACTCGTGGCAGCTGGAGGTCGAGCGCGGGCGGAGGACCGTCGTCGGGGTGAACCGGTTCGAGGAGGCGGAGACCACCCGCCCCGAGGTCCTGCGCATCGACGAGTCGGTCGGGCGCGAGCAGGTGCGGAGGTTGAGCGCCTTCCGCGCCAGGAGGGACGCTGCCAGGCATGCGGACGTCCTGTCCAGGCTCGAGGGGGAAGCGTCGAGGGAGGGCGCCCCGCTCTTCGAGCACGTCACGGAGGCCGTCGAGGCAGGGGCCACGGTCGGCGAGATAAGCAACGTGTTCAGGAAGGTCTTCGGCGAGTACCGCGGATCCCCGCTGATATAGGTCAATCCCTGAAGGGGTTCTTGACCACGATCGTCTCGTTCCTTGCCGCTCCGACCGAGACGATGTGCACGGGCACGCCGAGCCATCCCTCGATCTTGCCGATGTAGCGCCTGGTCCTCTGAGGCAACTCCCTGAGATCCCTCACGGCCGAGATGTCCTCGTTCCAGCCGGCAACGGTCTCGAGGACGGGCTCCGCCTCCTCCAGGGAATCGAGCGGGATCTCGGGCAGGATCTCGCCTCGAAGCCTGTAGCCGGTGCACACCTTGAGCTCCGGAATGCCCGTGAGCACGTCGAGCTTGGTGACCGCCACCCAGTCGACCCCGTTCAGGCGGACGGCGTAGCGCAGCGCGGCCACGTCCAGCCACCCGCACCTGCGCGGCCGGCCGGTCGTCGATCCGTACTCGTGGCCTCGGTCGCGCATCCTCGTTCCGATGTCGCCTGTGTCCTCGGTCGGAAAGGGACCGCCTCCGACCCGCGTCGTGTATGCCTTGGTAATGCCGAGGACACCGTCGATGTGTCGGGGCGCCAGGCCCGCCCCGGCCGGAGCTCCGAGGGCGCCCGAGTTCGAGGATGT
>CAZGVR010000240.1:0-6608 GCA_964528945.1 uncultured Myxococcales bacterium | reverse complement strand
GCCCGACGGTCCTGGTAGCGGGTCGGGGTACGCCCAGGAGATCGGCCCGAGCGCGGAGTCCCCCTCGACCGTGGGGATGAGCAGGAACTCGATCTTCTTGGTGCCGCCGACGACCCCACCCTTCAGGCTGACGAGATCGGTGACCTGGGGATCGTAGGACTTCACCCCCTGCGGCAGGACGAGAGCGGGCGGCCTGATGAGCTCCAGGTTCCCGGTCCCCTTCAGGACGATCGTGAACTTGACCGGCTGGTTCACGAAAGTCTGCTCGGGCGTGAGCACCCCTTCCATCGTGAACGACCCGATCGCGGCCGGGTCGAAGCCGGCGGGACGCCCCTCTGCCGGGAGCGGCTCGACCACCACGTCCACCGGGACCGCGACCCTCGTGTACTCGCCCCCGCCGAAGATCCCGCCGAGCGGCGATGACGTCTTCACCGTTGCCGGGGAGACCGTGATCGTCCCGGCCTCGGTCGGGAACATGGCGAGCTTCCTGAGCATCCCGACCTCGAAGCTCTTGCCCTGCACGATTTTGCTCGTGAAGCTGATCTTCGAGGACGGCGGGAGCAGGTCCTTGACCCAGAACTTGTCGGTTCCAGGCTCCGTGGGAATGTCTATCGAGCCCATCACGTTGACCGATGAGTAGAGCAGCAGCGTGAGCACCACCTGTTGCCCGATGTACACCTCCCTGGGCTCGACCACGGTCTGCACGAACATCTGGGGATCGTACTGGGCCCCGTCGAGCGTCCCGGGCAGGACCACGTCCCCGCCGGCCCCTGACTCGGCATCGTCCGGAACCTGGACCGGCGGGACGACCGGGACGTTCGGCTTGGGTGGCTGCGGTGCGGGGAAGCCGGGCATCTTGAAGGGCCAGTCCATGCCCGGGAACGGCGACGCCGGCTGCGGAACGGACGTCTGCTTGGGCGGCTTGTTGGTCACGGTCAGCGTCAGGGAACGACCCTTGTAGGTCTTGCCCTTCCACGTGACCTCGACCGGGTCGATCTCGTACCTGCCGGGCTTCTTGCTCTTGAGCCAGATGTCGTGCTCCCTGGTGTAGGAGGCCTTCATCCCGCCGCCGCCCGACCCGAAGCCGAAGGAGAACTGCACCGGGCTGGACACGGACTGGCTCACCATCTCGAAGGCGTCCAGATCGGGCAGGGTCACTTCCGTTGGCTGCTCGTCCTTGGTGACGACCGTGATCAGCAGCTCGAAGACCTCTCCCAGCCCGACGCTAGTGGCGCTGGGGGTCATCTCTATGCCCGGGGCCTCATCCCCGGCCGCCGAGGCGGCTCCTGCGGCCAGGATCGCGGATGCGATCAGTAGGGCCATCTGTGCGCTCGAGCGGCTCACCAGTCCTTTTCCACCTCGGGTTTTCCCGTCCCCTTGGGGCCGCTCCCGGCCTGCTGGTCCAGCTGGAAGTTCTTCTCGCCCCTCTGCAGTGCGTCCAAGATGGCCTCGGCTTCCTGCTGAGTCAAGGGAACAGGGGCCTGTTCCTGCTTTTGCTGCTGACCCTGCTGCTGTTGCTGCTGCTGATCTTGACCCTGCTCAGGTTTGTCTTGACCCTGATCCTGCTGCTGCTGATCCTGCTGTTTCTGCTGCTGATCCTGTCCCTGATCGCACTGCTGTTGCTCCTCTTGCTTCTTCTGCTCCTCTTCCTTGCGCGTCTGCTCCTCTTCCTTGCGCTTCTGCTCCTCTTCCTGCTTCTTGCGCTCCTCCTCCTCGCGCTTCTTCTGCTCCTCGAGCTTCTCGAGCGCGAGAGCGAGGTTGAAGGCCGCATCCTTGTTTCCGGGAGCCGCCTTGAGGGACTGCCTGTAGGCCTCGATCGCCTCCTCCCATCTCTCCTGCTTGAACCTGACGTTGCCGAGGTTGTAGTAGGCGGAGGCCTCGAGCGGCTTGCTCTCCTCGCCGGCCAGGGTCGTGGCCAGCATGAAAGCCTGGGCAGCTGAGTCGAGCTGGGCCGAGTCCGGCGTCTCGCCGCTCGTGCCCGACTTGTAGATGGCGCCGCCCATGTCGAAGGGCACGCCCGGCTCCTCGGGCAGCTCGAGCGATGCCTTGCCGTAAGAGACCTTGGCTTCCTCCCACTTCTCCTTGCCGTACAGGGCGTTCCCCTTCTTGACGTGGCCGTTCCTGCTCTTCAGCGGGTTCCATGCCTGGGCCGGGCCTGCCCATGCCGAGGCCACGATGATCGCAGCTAGCGTGGGGACGAGCGCCTCTCTGCCGATCATGACGTTTGCCTCCTGGTCCTTCGCTGGCTCCGCCACTCCCGCCATGCCCGGCCCAGGCGGCTCCTGGCATCGCCCGGTATCGTCTCGAGGAGGAGCAGGACGAGGCACGGGATGAGGAACCAGATGTAGAACTCGTCGTAGATCGTCACCATGCCCGCCTTGAGCTCCGACTGCTTGAGCTTGCGGATCTCGTTCTCGACCGCGGGCAGGCTTATCTTGCCCGGCGCGGATCTGGTGTAGGTCCCGCCCGTGTCGCCAGCCACCTTCCCGAGGACGTCCTCGCCCTGCGTGGAGAGGCTGGTCGTCACGTAGTTGCCGTCCGAGTCCCGCATGAATCCGTCCTGGCTGCCGTCTCCGAGGTACCTGGGTATCAGCTCCGGAGTGCCGGTACCCACGCCCAGCACGTAGATCCTTACCCCCTTCGCCTTTGCATCCGCGATCGCCTCGTCCATCCCGCCGCCGTGGTCCTCGCCGTCCGTCACGAGCACCATCACCTTCGATCGCTTCTCGCCGATCTTGTTGGTCGCGAGCAGATCGGTGCCGGTCCGGATCGCGAGCGCGATGTCGGTCCCGCCCACGGGCATGTCGGTCGGCTGCAGGTCCCTCAGGAACAGCCGGATCGCCTCGTAGTCCGTCGTGAGGGGGAACCGCATGGCCTCGCCCGCGAACGCGACCACTCCCACCCTGTCGCCCGTGAGCTCGTCCAGGAAGGCCATCACCTCCTGCCTGGAGATGGTGATCCTGTCTGGCCGCACGTCCTGCGCGTACATGCTCTTCGAGAAGTCGAGCGCGAAGACGATGTCCAGGCCCTTCACCTTGAGCATCTTCTCCTTGCCGCCGTACTGGGGCCTCGCGAGCGCCACGATCATGAGCACGAGGGCGAGCACCTGGAGGCTGGCCTTCACCGTGCGCTTGGCCAGGCTCGCATCCTCGAACGCCGCGGCCTCCCGGCCCGGCATGAACCTGCGGACCGATCGCCTCCGCATCATGAACGAGACCACGTGACCGGCGATGGCGAGCACCGGGAGCAGGAGCAGCCATGGGGCCCATTCGTTCCCGATCCTCACCCTGCAACCCGCGAGGAGGAGGGCGAGCAGGCCCACGGCCGCGACCGCGAGGGCGCCTCCCCCCTGCCGTCCTGCCAGCCGCACGCTCATGGGCTCTTCCTCAGCCGCGTCAGCCTGAGCGCGATCTCGATCGCGAAGAGCAGGATGGCCGGCAGCAGGAAGCGGGGGAACGTCTCCGCGTACACCACGCCGACGTCCGCGAGCTTCGTCTTCTCCAGCGCGTCCAGGATGTCGTGGAACGATCTCTCCAGCTCCCCGCGGTTCGCGGCCTCGTAGAACCGCCCCCCGGTGCGCTCGCTCATCTTCCTGAGCAGCTCGGGGTTCACCGGGAACTGCTGCTGGCCGAATATCGCCCGCCCGAACAGGTCCTTGTCGATCTCCACCGGCGAGTTCTCGTCCTTGCCCATGAGGATCGTGTAGATGCGGACGCCGAGAGCGCGCGCGAAGTCCGCCGCCTGGTTGGGCGATATGTTCCCCTGGTTGTTCGCCCCGTCCGTGACCAGGACGACGACCTTCGTCTCGGCGTCCGACCTGCGCAGGCGGTTCAAGGCCGTCCCCACCGCGTTGCCGATCGCCGTGCCCCTGCCGTCCACGTCGCCGAGCGCGAGCCCCTGGAGCAGGCTGCGCAGCGCGCTGTAGTCGAGCGTGGGGGGGCAGGCCGTGTAGGCCTCGCGGCCGAACACTACGATTCCTATCCGGTCGTTCAAGCGGCGCGTGACGAAGCCGTCGGCGACCTGCTTGGCCGCCTCGATCCGGCTCGGCTTGACGTCCGCGGCCTTCATGCTGAACGACATGTCGAGCGTGAGGATTATGTCGATGCCCTCGACCTCCGACTCGTCCCTGATGGCCGTGGCCTGCGGCCTCGCCAGGGCGAGCACCACGAGCGCGATGGACGCGCCCCTCAGGACCGACGGGACCTTGCGCAGCCTGACCGCGAGCCCCGGGGACTCCAGCCGCTTCGCCACGTCGACCCGCGGCCACGACAGCCTGGCCACCTTCCAGCGGACGACCGCGAGGTCGAGGACGACCGCCGCCGGCACGCCGAGCAGCGCGAGCAGCACCCACGGGTACTTGAACCTCAGGCCCTCTGCGTAGACCGAGTCGTACCAGACGAGGCCCAGGACGACCGCGCCCGCGATGCCCAGGGACGCCAGCACGGGCCAGGCGTACCCCGCGATGCGGCGGAGGCCGGTCACCCGCCGCCTCCGGCGGCTGCCCGCGGGCCTTTCTGTCCGGCCTCGTTCCTAGGCGGCTCGGGCGTGGTGATCTGGACGATCCGGAATGCCTCCCCGATGGCCAGCACGTCCTCCCTCTCCGTGGGCAGGTACTTGGCGAACTTCACCATGTCGCAGTCGTTCAAGAACCTGAACAGCTCCGCCTGGGTGAGGCCGTGCGTCTTGCGTCCCCTCAGGATGTGGACGATCTCCTCGGTGGTCGACTCGAGGCCGTCGAAATCGTACCTGAGCCCCATGTACTCGCGTACGATCTCGGAGAGCCCGATGTACCATTCCTTCTTGCGGTCGTCGGGTGGCATGCCACCTTCCTGGAGCGCGCGGAGCTTCTCGAGCGCGATCTCCTCGGGCGGCCTGGGAGGCGGCGGCGCTGGCTCGGGCCGGGGGGGCCAGCGAGCCCAGTTCACGACCACGCCCCCCACGCAGAGGACCAGCCGCGCGAGCCCCGCGAGCGCGCCGAGGACGTAGAGGAGCGTGTAGTCGTCCTGGTACACGTCGACCGGGGGAACGATGTCCTTCAGCACCGGATCCTCGACCCCGGCCGTGGGATCCCTCACCGACAGGCGGCGCGCCGGCACGTCGAGGCGAACCACCTCCCCGCCCTCGAGCACTGCCATGAACCCGAATGCCGGGATCTCGGACTCGCCCGGGGCGAGCGCGATGAGGGTCAGCCGGTGGTCGTCGACCACCCGGCCGGATTCGTCCTTGCGCGTGGTCACGGACTTGTCGACGAGGTCGAGGGTCCCGAAGGAGGTCCCGGCCGGCAGGTGCACCGTGTCCTTCGCCCCGTGCTTCACCACGGCCCTCAGGACCACGGTCTCCCCGAGCCCGATCTCCTTTGGCGAGCCCTCGACCCACGACTTGATCGAGGGCCTTCGCGTCTCCGGGATCGACTCGAGGGGCGTGGTCTCCTGCGGGGCGGCCGCGGCGAGGAGGAGCGCGATGGCGAGAACGTGAATCATCACACCCTTCGCGCGCGGCGCTCCCTCAGCTTGAAGAAGCGGACGAGCGGGTCCACGTACGGACGGCTGGCGTCGATCCGGATGAAGTCGATCTTGTTCCGGCGGAAGAACTCGTGCCGCTCGAGCTCCTCGCGGCGCACGGCCTCCGAGAAGGCCCTGCGCACAGAGGCCGAATCCGTGTCGAGCCAGACCGATTCGCCGGTCTCGGGATCCTCGAACAGCACGAGCCCCATCGGGACGAGGCCTCCCTCGCCGCCCAGCCCGTCCTTGTGCGGCGGCGACGGGTAGCGCTCGCGCGGATCTGAGATCTCGATCGGGATGAGATCGTGACGGCGCGCCATGTGCCGGATGGACTTCTCCCACCCGGATCCCTGGAAGTCGCTGATCAGGAACACGACCGACTTCCTGCGCGTCACGCGCCCGATGTAGTCCAGGGCCACGGAGATGTCGGTACCCCTTCCTGCCGGCCGGCCGCCGAGCAGCTCCACGATCACCCTGAGAACGTGCTTGCGCCCCTTCTTGGGCGGAACGAAGCGCTCGATCCGGTCCGTGAAGGTGACCAGGCCCACCCTGTCGTTGTTCTCGATGGCCGAGAAGCTGATGAGCGCCGCCAGCTCGGCGGCGACCTCCGCCTTCGTGGACGCGGTCGATCCGAAGCCAAGGGATCCGGACACGTCCACGAGGAGGATGACGGTCATCTCGCGCTCCTCGACGAAGAGCTTGACGAACGCCTCGCTCATCCTGGCCGATACGTTCCAGTCTATCAGCCTTATGTCGTCGCCGATCTGATAGGGCCGCACCTCCTCGAAGGCGATCCCGGACCCCTTGAAGATCGAGTGGTAGGCGCCGGCCATCTGGTCCTGGACGTGGTGCCTCGTGAAGATCTCGATCTTCCGGACCTTGCGTATGAGCTCCCGCGGGATCATGCCTCGTACGACCTCTGCTGCCGAGCGCCCCTGGGGGCTACGGCACCTCCACCGTCTCGAAGACCTTGCGCACGATCATCTCGGTGCTCACCTCCTCGGCCTCGGCCTCGTAGGTGAGGATGATCCTGTGCCTGAGCACGTCCGCGCCCACGGCCTTCACGTCCTCGGGCGTGACGAAGCCGCGCCTCCTCAGGAACGCGTG
>CAZGVR010000239.1:2260-6624 GCA_964528945.1 uncultured Myxococcales bacterium | reverse complement strand
GCCGGTGGTGGAGGTCTACCGGGTCGTGCTGCCCTTCGTCGCCTTGCTCGTGGGCACGGTGCTGCTGGTGCAGACCGCGACCGCGCCCTCGGTCACCGAGTTGTCAGCGGCGCCGCCATGCCCGCACGCCGCGGCGTTGGCCTCGTCCGTGTCGAGGTCGAATCCCTCGTCGACGACCTCGTCGCAGTCGTCGTCGATATAGTTGCAGGTCTCGCTATCCATGCACGCGGCCTCGCACCCCGAAACCCCGTCGTGATCCGTCCATCCTGGCGCGCACTCGTACTCGCAGTACGAGTCCACGCACAGGGCCACCATGTGCTCGTACAGCGCCGGGCACACGTGGCCGCACCAGCCGCAGTTCATGGGATCGCTCGCGATATCGACGCACTCGCCGTCGCAGTCCATGGTCCCGGGCGGGCAGCTAACGTCCTCGCCCGCCGCATCGGACGCCAGATCACCTCCGTCGCCCCCTCCGTCGCCCGCGCCGTCGCCCTCGCCGTCAGCGTTCCCGTCGATCCCTATCCTCCGCTCGCACGCGCACCCCCCTGCCGCGACCGCGACCGCGGCAGCGGTCGCGATTCCAACAGCCGCCGCGATTGTCGCCCTTTCAAGATGCCCGCGCATCATGCCTTCGTCCTCCCCTTCAGAACCAGTGGAACTCGTTCCCATCCCACCACAGCAGGTACTCGGGACACGTTCCCGGCTCTGTCGGGATCTCGGGGCCGAGCACCACGATGAACAATTCGCTCGCGGAATTGCCCCAGATGCTGTTTATGTACATGGCGTCTGCGCACCAGTAACTGCCGCCGCCCAGGGGTGTCTGGATCCCCGGCCAGGACGCGAGCACGGTGAATCCGGCACCGTCCCACATGACGATCTGCTTCATGGTGTGGAAGAACAGGACCCCGTCCTTCCCCCACATCCCCTCTATCGACTGGGGATCGAGGTTGTCGCAGTCGTCAGAGCCAGCGGCCAGGCTCGGCCAGGCGACGAAGGTCCAGTCCGAGCCGTCCCAGTGGTGCAGGGTCCCCTCGTACGTCCCGGCCCTCACGTCGTCCGTGGAAACCCCCCTGTTCGCCGAGAAGTCGTCCCGGGTCCTCGTGGCGTGCACGGTCCAGCCGCTCCCATCCGTGGAGAGCACGATGCCGTCGTAGCCTGCGCAGAAGACCAGCGTGTTGTCGGCCCACACGCGGTGGACGTCGTACGGGACGGGATCGCCGGGATAAGGCCCCCACGAGACGCCGTCGTACACGATGAGCCTCGGGTCGTCTCTCAGGATCCCGTAGGCCAGGGCACCGTCCACGACGTAGAGGTCGTCGAGCCCCACTTCCTGCCTTGTGGTCGTCCCCGAAAGCGGGTCCATCGTGAACAGGGCCCGTCCGCTCCATCCCAGTACCGGTCCGCCCGGCACTCCGGTGATCTCGTCGACCGCGATCAACGGGTACTCCGGCTCTTCCAGGAAGAGGTCCACCGCCATGCTCCAGCCGGTCCCGTCGTTCATGAACAGGGCGCGCTGCACGCCGTTGCGGGTGCCATCCGCGATTCCCACGTCCACGAGCAGGAAGACTCCGCGCGGATCGCTCCACACGTCGCGGCCGTGTATCTCGCCCGAAAGTGGGGTCCTGCACAGCGGCACCGTGCTGTCGCGCCAGCCCGTCTCGCCGAATCCGTCGTAGATGGGATCGAAGTACGGATCGACGGCCGTGTCGTGCGCGGAGTCGCCTACGTCCACGTCCGCGCCCATATCGGTGGATGAGTCACCTCCCGTGTCACCTGCAGGGTCGCCCGCCTCGTCCAGCCCCGTGTCGCCCTCTATCCCTATCCTCCGCTCACACGCGCAGCCCGTGGCCATCAGCGCTCCGAACAGCCAAGCACATGCCGCAGGCACGGCCGCCCGTGCAACTATCGCCCTGATCAAAACAGCCTGCCTCATTGCTCCCCCCCCTTCCCGCACACGGCCTCCACCTTGGCGATCTCCGCAGCCAGCGCCGGCCCGACGGCCTTGCCGCCGCCCGCGGCCGCCGCCACGTGGGCCATTGCCCCGGCGCAGTCCTTGCCCTTCCCTCCCGCGCCGCCCCCGCCGCCCCCACCGCCCGCCAGGATCTGCGCGAGCGCAACGTGCGCCTTCACTGCCTGCACGCCGTCCGGGAACTTCGCGAGGTACGCCTCGTACGACTCGCGCGCCCTTGCCTTGTCCCCCAGCTTGGACCGTATCGCCGCCGCCAGGTACAGGCCCTCGTCCAGGTAGACACCTGCCGGAAACCTCTCGAGGTACTCCTCGATGACTGCCACCGCACCTGCGGCGTCGCCCAGCTTCCTCAGCTTGATCTCGGCCGCCCTCAGCAGCACGCGCTCGGCCTCCTTGCCGTCGGTCCCGCCCGCGGCCGACACGTACGTGTCGGCCGCGCTCTTCCACTTCCCGGCCTCCCTGTACGCGTCCGCCGCCGCCACCAGGAACGCCGCGTCCTTCCTCCCCGCCCCCTCGATCTCCACGAGATCGATCGCCAGATCCACGTCCCCGTCTGCGAGCGCCTGCCTGATTCGCGCCACGAGCCCGTCGTGCTTTGCACCGCCCGCCCCTGCGGCGGTCGCGCTCCCGCCTCCGCCAGCAGAGGTCCCACCGTCCCCATCGTCCTCGTCCTCGAACGCCCGCTCGAGCGCCACCAGCGCCTCGAGCCTTGCAATGATGCGCTCTTCCGGCTCGCCGGGCGCGAGCGACCACGTGCGGCCGTCCAGCGACCACCCGCGGCCCACGCGGAAGGCCTTGCCGTCCTGCTTCCTGAGCACGGTCGCCTCGCCCTCTGCCACGGAGACCCCGACGAGCGCGCCTTCCCTGCCTGCTTCCAGGGCCAGCACCGCGTCCCTGCACGTCACGACCGCGCTCGACGTCTCGAACCTCGGGCCGCCCCCACCCGTGTCACCCTGAGACACGCTCGCGGCTAGATTGCCTTGCTCCAGCACTACCGTGGGCGTGTTCGAGGACACGGGCGCGGGTGTGGGTACCGATGCGTGCGAGGCCACGGCAACGCGCATGCGGCTGGAGCCGCCCAGCACCACCAGGGATGCGCGACTTGCACTCGCGGTCAGCGACAAGCCGGCCGCCGAATCGTCGGCCGTGACCACGGCGTCGCCTTCGCGCAGCGCGTCGCCGGCCGCCGCAGTCGAACGCGTATGGCCCCGCAACAGCCCGACGCTGCCGTGGACCAGGACCACGCGGCCGACCTCTGCCCCTGCCTCGTCCTGGCCCGTGCTGGGCCTTCCCTGGACCTCTCCCTGATCCGTTCCGCCCGTGATCCTGCTGTCGGCTGCGCCCTTTGCAGAGGCAAGAAGGCCGCTGACGACCCACGCGCCGCCCGCGACCACCAGCAAGCCAGCCGCTGCGAGCCCTGCGATCTTGGCAAGCGATCGCCGCCGCACCGGAGCGGCCTGCTCCGGGAACGGCTCCCGAACATCGCGCAGCTTCTCCCCCAGGTACTCGCCTATGGGATCGCGGCCGCTGCAGCCGCTGCCCGGGCCGCCCCTTTCAGCCAACGTCATCTGCTCCTCCCCTCGATTCCCGCGAGCCACTCCTTCAGCACCGGGTCCTTCAGCGCCCTTGCGTGCACCTTTGCCCTGGCCCGCGTGATCCTCTTCCTGACTGCCTGCACGCTCGCGCCCTCGATCCTCGCGATATCCTCGATCGCCATGCCCTCGACGTTGCGCAGCAGGTACGGGATCCTGAGCTTCGGCCCGATCTTCTCCAGCACGGCCTGCAGCCGCCTCACCCTGTCCCTGTCCGCTGTCTCGGCCTCGGGCGATGGCGCGAGCGCTGGCCAGTCATCCTGCCCTGACGTGAGCGCGTCCCAGATCGCGGTCAGCCGCTGCCTGCGCATGCAGTCCCTGGCCGCGTTCAGCGCGATCGCGTCCGCGAACGCCTCGATGCTGCCCTCGCCCCTCCAGGTGTCCCGCTTCCTCAGGAACGTCTCGAACGCCGAGTGCACCACGTCCGCGACCCATGGCCTGTGCCCGAACAGCCCGAGCATCCGGGACATCATCCTCCCGTAGAGCCGCTCCTCTTCCCCGCCGCCCACGGTGTGATGACGATCCAGGATCCCTTTCGGGGACATGGAATCGTCCCTAGAACCTTGCGGACAGGCCGGCCGTGAACCCGACCCTGAGCTGCGACAGGCTGAACACGGTCGTCCCGCTCGGCCCGTCCATCAGCTCGAAGTACTCGTAGTTGAAGAGGTTTTCCACGGTGGCGCCCACGGCGAGCGAGAGCCACGACACGATCGCCACCCTGACATCGAGCCCTGCCCAGACCGCGGTGTTCACCTCGCGGTATCGCTCGAGGTCCGGCGACCAAAGCCGCGAATCCGAGATGC
>CAZGVR010000239.1:0-2250 GCA_964528945.1 uncultured Myxococcales bacterium | reverse complement strand
GTAGCCCTGTTCGCGGAGCACCTGTGCAAAAGTCGCGTAGCCGGGCCGCTCGTCGCTGTCCAGCAGGTGCTCCCCGTGCCCGAACAGGTGGCAGACCAGGGTCCGCTTGCCCGCAGCCAGCCTGTACCCGATCCCCATGCCGACCACGTGCTGCGCGTTCTCCAGCGTGACCGGATCCCCGCCCGACGTTGCCCCGAGGCCCATGCGGTTCGCGGCCGTGATGCCCGCGTCCAGCGAGATCTCGAGCCCGTGGAACACGAGCAGCGCAAGCGAGATCGCGACCCCGTTGTAGACGTGCCGCTCGAGCGGGTAGCTCGCGAGCAGGAACCCCGCGCCCAGCCCGAACCAGCGCTCCTTGCCGCCGCCCTCGGCGACCAGGCTGGTCGTGGGCACGGGCTCCTCCTCTGGCTCGGGCTCGGGAATGGCAATCGCCTCCGGCTCGACCACAGGCTCATCGACCGGCAGCGGGGTCTCGATGGCAGGCACGACATCCATGCCCGGCAGGTCCGGGAACAGCCCGGCCGCGATCACGATCCTCAGCCTGAAGGCCGCGTCGCCCGTGTCGATGCTCCCGTCCTCGCCCAGCCGCGGCACGACCTCCACCACCTGTTCCAGGCTGCCGGGCGCGTACACGCCCAGGACAATGCCCGGCCCCTTGCCGCCCTCGGGCGCGAGCGCCGGGCCATGTGCAGGTGCAGTCGTGGGCACGGGCGCGGGCGCGGTCCACACGGCGCACGCCGCGCCAGCGGCCGCCGTGGCCGCCGCCACGCTCTCCGGCGCCTTGCCGTCGAACACGCCCGGCGTCCAGCCGTCGGCCGTGCCGCCCCCGGCCGCGCCGCCCTCGACCACCTCGAGGCCCAGGTCCCCGAGCTCCTGGCGCATGGCCGCGACCAGCGATTCGCACGCGCCCTCGCCGCCGCCTGCCCCTTTGCCGCCTGCCCCGGGGCCGCCCATGAGCGCGTCGCTGCACACGACGAGCACGATCACTGCCGCTGTGGCCCCCGATCCCATGATCCCTCGGGAAACAGACTACCCCTGCCTCGCCTGCCCGGCAATAGACCATGCCAGTTGCTCTCGGACGGTTGGCGCCGGCAATCGGACGATAGTAATATGGGCACACGGAGGTCGAGGCATGTCCCAACCAGTTGATGCCGGATGCTCGGTGGAAGAGGACCGGGAAGCGACAGCGAGTGTATTCCACACTGCCTTCCGTGCTCTCCCCAAGAGGACGAGAGACCGCTTCCTGGAACTCCTCATCATGGACGAGAACCTGCGCGATCACATCGAGGGCGCCCTGCTCTGGGAGGAACGCAGGAACGATCGGCGAATCCCGTTCGGCGATCTACTGGAGAAGAAGCGAAGGCGCCCGCGTTGAGCCATCGCATCGAAATCGTATCCAGGGCGGCCAAGGAGTACGAGAAGCCCGTTCCCGTGGTGCGCGCGCGCGTCGGCCGTAAGATCCAGTCATTGGGGGAGAACCCGTTTCCGGCCGCGTGCGCGTCGCCGACTGGCGGGCTTTCTATACCGTGGATGCCGCAGCCAGGCTCGTGACCGTCTACGCGATCCGCCACAGAGGCGAAGCCTATCGATAATCGAGCAATATAGTCTGGCCAGCCATGACAGGGGACACACAGGCCCGCACCCGTCGCATCCTGATCGCGGCGGCCCTTCCCATCCTCGCCCTGGCCGCGCTGCACGTGCTCTACTACTTCCCGCGCACCGTGGACGATCTGTTCATCTCCCTGCGCTACGCCCGGAACCTGGCCGATGGCGCCGGCCTCGTCTACAACCCCGGCGAACGCGTGGAGGGCTTCTCCAGCCCACTGTGGGTCTTCCTCCAGGCCGCGGGCATGGCCCTCGGCCTCGAGGCCGTGACGTGGACCAAGGCGCTCGGCGTGTTCTCGCTGCTTGCCCTGCTCCTCGGAGCGCACGAGCTCGCGCGCACTCGGCTGCGCGTGTCCCGCGCATGGGCGCTGCTCCCGTGCCTCGTCCTCGCCCTGGATCCGTTCGTGGTGTCGTGGAGCGTCTACGGCCTGGAGACCCCGGCGTTCCTCGCCTTGCTCGTCTGGCTCGTGGTGGCGATGGGGATGCACATCGAGGCCCCGAGCCGGCCGCGAGCCGTCGCGACCATCTCTCTCTCCGTGGCCCTCGCCGCCTGCAGGCCCGAGGCGCCGCTCTTCCTCGCCGCCATCTGGGCCGGCGCGATCCTGCGTCCGGCGCCGCGGCCCGGCATGGTGCGCAGGCTGCGAT
>CAZGVR010000238.1:511-6647 GCA_964528945.1 uncultured Myxococcales bacterium | reverse complement strand
ATAATCGCTTAGGTCAATTTTCGGTGGAAGGCGGGGAAATGTGGGCGCTGACCTATAGCCCCGCCAAAGATCCGTGGGAAACCACTAAAGGCTTTTTTAAGCGCCGTGTGCCCGCTCCCGTGCTCGACGAGCAAAAGGATCCGCGCGATACCTCGATGGCGATCGTGAAGGTGAAACTCGCCGGAGTTTGCGGCTCCGATCGCGGCATCTGGTTTCGCCACGCTTTACGCGACCTCATCCAAGACTCGCTGCAACAGGAACTCAAGGAAGAGCGCATCATCGGCCATGAATTTCTCGGGGAAGTCGCGGCCATCGGCACCGATGCCTCGCAAAAATTCAACATCCATCCGGGAGACCTCGTTTCGGCGGAAAGCCATATCATCTGCGGCCGCTGCTACCAGTGCCGCACGGGAGATACGCACGTTTGCGTAAACACGCGCATCATCGGCATTTCGGCCGACGGCTGCTTCGCGCCCGTTGGATCGAACGGCTTCTACGCGAGGGGGAAGGAGATGGCCCGCTTCGACCAGCAGCCGGTCGAGGCCTGCGCCATGGTCTCGGCATGCCTGGAGGCGCACGGCATGACCGGAGACGACCGCTGGCGCGCCCATGCCGAGAACGCGTTCGACTGGTACCTGGGACGCAACGATCTGCGCACGCCCGTGTACGACCCGGCGACCGGCGGATGCAGGGACGGGCTGCACCCGGACCGCGTAAACCGCAACCAGGGCGGCGAGTCCACCCTGTCGTTCCTGATGTCGCTCGCGGAGATGAAGCTCGCCCAGAGCGTCATAAGGGAGAAGTGAGCATGAGCCGTTCCGCGCAGCAGCAGCTGCTGGTCCGCCACGCCGGGAACCCTCTCCTCACGCGCGACGACTGGCCATACCCCGTGAACTCCGTGTTCAACCCCGGGGCCGTGCGGCTCGCGGACGGCTCGACCCTGCTCCTGTGCCGCGTGGAGGACCTCCGCGGGCACTCGCACCTGTGCGCGGCCCGATCGGACGACGGCGTGGGCGGCTGGCGCATCGACCAGCGGCCGACCCTGCTGCCCTCGATCGACACCCACCCCGAGGAGTTCTGGGGCATCGAGGATCCGCGCATCACCTACGTGGAAGAGCTTCGCAAGTACGTGATCGCGTACACGGCGTTCTCTCGCGGGGGTCCGGGCGTGTCGCTCGCGCTCACCGAGGACTTCGCGACCTTCGAGCGCATCGGATCCGTGATGTCGCCGGAGGACAAGGACGCCGCGCTCTTCCCGCGCAGGATCGGCGAGTACTGGGCGCTCGTGCACAGGCCCGTCGGCGCCATCGGCGCGCACGTGTGGATATCGTTCTCGCCGGACTTGAGGCACTGGGGCAGCCACAAGCTGGTCCTCGAGGCCCGGAGGGGCGCGTGGTGGGACGCGAACAAGATCGGGCTGTGCACGCCGCCGATCGAGACCGCGCGCGGCTGGCTGCTGATCTACCACGGCGTGCGTCAGCACGCGTCCGGGAGCCTCTATCGCCTGGGCCTGGCCCTGCTCGACCCGAGGACGCCCGAGCGCTGCCTGCTGCGCGGTGACCCGTGGATCTTCGGCCCGGAGGCCGGGTACGAGTGCAAGGGAGACGTGGACAACGTGGTGTTCCCGTGCGGCTTCACGCGCGACCCGGACGGCGACACCATCAACGTATACTACGGCGCCGCCGACACGTGCATCTGCCTCGCGAGGGGGAGCATCCGCGCCATGCTGGACTGGCTGGACCGCAACGGCAGCCCGGGCGGCAGGGGCGAGTAGCCACGTGGAGGGCTGGGGCGTGGGCATTCCGAGCGGCCGGGACGTATTCACGATCCGAGGATCCCGACCGCCCAAGCCAGCACCGCATCGGCCAGTTCGAGAGCCTCTCCGTACTCCACTTCGTCCACGTCCTCTGCAAGACCAGGGTAGCGCGTCTGAACTGCGAAGTGGGTCAGCCTGTCGGCTTGCTTCACGCTGTCTGGTACAGCGAGCCCTGCTTTTCCTGCAAGCGTGAGCAGCTCGTTGATGTCGTGCGACTTCCTGAAGTGGATGCCGCGCGATACCAGCACTGCCTTGATGGCCTTCTCGGCAGCTTGATGGGCATCGAAGCAGACGTCCTCGAGAAGGACCTCTGGACTCGTGCGTCCAGCCCTGGCAAGGGCAAGGCTGCTCCTCGCCCTCCTCATCCACTCCTTCGGATCCGTCCCGTCCCTCATCTCAGGCGGCATAGACTTCGAGCCCTTCCGCGAGAGCGTCGCTCAGGATCGTGCCGGCCTTGCCGCGATGCCGGTCCAGATCCTCCTGAGTGGCGACGATGACGTCCACGGGCACTCCGAGGCCGAAGAACGAGAGGTGGATCTCCTGCGCCAGCCTCCGCCGGTGCACCGGTCCGGCAACGACCACGAGCAGGTCGATGTCGCTCCACTGAACGGCGTCGCCGCGCGCCTTGGAGCCGAACATGACGATCCGGATCGGCCGCGCCACGCCGATTATCCTGTCGATGATCTCGAGCAGGATCGGCGACCGAACTTCCAGATTGGAACCTGCGATCATGCCAGCAAGATATCACACGCGCAGGCGGGTTGGTAGTCGATCACCCCGAGGTGGCGAGGCCGGTACGGTTCAGAAATCGCAAGCATCTTGGAATGCCTGAAGGGGAAAACGCCGCGGAGCGAGACGGGCTTCCCGTCGTAGTCCCTGATCCTCTCGGGATCGAGGTGGACGACGAACTCCTGGCGACCGCATCTTCCTTACATGGAGATGACCGTTCCACAGTGGGTCACCATCCAGCTCCTGCAAACGGTGTCGCTGCAGATATCGGGAGAGGTGCCGCCATCCGGCATGCAGTCGATGTGCGGCACTTCGGGGCACGCATACGGCTGCAGGCAGTACTCCGTGGCTGAGGACTCATCCTTCTCCGTGCAGCCGGGCACGAACGTGAATGCGAGGGCCGAGGCCAGCAGGAGGATGGTGCGCATGTGAAGTCAGCATGTCACGAGAACACGGGAGCGGCTAGGAGCGGGCGTTCCTCACGGAGATGGGATTAGCTGGCACGGCGGGTTGGGAGGCTGGGGAGCGTCGGGACATGGCTTTGATTGGGGCGATGGTTGGAAGGGATTGGAGCGTTTCCATGCAAGCCATGTATCGGGCTGGCAGACGGTCGTTCTGAAGCGTCGAGAGGTCTGAAGCGCGTGCTGGACAGGGGGCGGGGGGGTGCTATCATCCGTCGGGAGCTCGAGGGCGCGAGAAGCAGGAGGCGGCGATGCAGGGAGCGGCGATAGTTCCGACCGTCACTCACAGGGTGAGGGGGTTCCTGTGGGCGCAGGGGGTGCGAGTGAAGCCGTGGTCCGGGCTCGAGGAGACGTACGACGCCCTCTACGAGCTGATGAGGTCGAGGAAGGACGATCCCGGGTTCTGGCCGGCGCTCGCGGGCCTGCTGCGCGCGATCGTGGAGAGCGCGGCCGAGCCGGCGGCTGGCCGGCTGCCGGCACCGCAGGCAGAGCTGCTCTCGTCGTGGGACATCGACAGGCTGGTCGCGGACATGAGGGCCGCGCTGCCCGAGGGCCAGGCCCTGTCCGCGGACAGCGGCAGGGGCGCGTTCAGGCGGTTCACGGCAGGGCTGGCCGCGCCAGTGCTGGGCGGGTTCCTGCTGATCGGGATGGTGGCCGCCGGTGGGTGCGGCGGCGAGACCAGCACGGTGGGTGACACCGGCACGGAAGCGGATGCGCCGGCAGACACTTCAGTGGACACGCACGTGGATACTGCCGTCGACACCGGGACGGACACGGCCGTGGACACTGCCATCGACACGGGCGTGGACGCGCCGTGGGCAGAGGGCTGCTCCCTGCCCCCGACGTCCACGCTGTTCACCGTGCTCCTGGAGGCCACCGCGATCAACGACTACGAGAAGCAATCGCTCTGCACGTGCTTCTCCGGGCTCAACACGAGCTGGAACGACGGGCTCGTGAACCTGTTCGCCACGAGCTCGCCCGACATGGTGGCCGCGGCCCTGTACGAGATGGTCGAGTGCTGCCGCTACGATGCGGGCCAGCTCGACTCGAACTTCGCGGACGTGAGGGACGCGTTCCTGGACGGGTCCCTGTGCTACGTCGCGCTGCCGTACAGGGGCGTCACGTTCCCGGAGAGATGATCAACCTGGCCGCGAGGGTGCCCCGCGTGCCGAGGACGTGCGTCTGGGATCTGACGACGGCGTGCAACCTGCGCTGCATCCACTGCGAGGTGGATGCCGGACACGCGGCCAAGGACGAGATGAGCACCGGGGAGATGCTCGCTCTCGCGGACGACCTGGCCGCTGCCGGGTGCAGGAGCGCGAGCCTGACCGGCGGAGAGCCGCTCCTGCGGGCAGACTGGCCGGTCGTGGCCAGGAGGCTCGCGGACCACGGCGTGGACGTGAAGATCGTCACGAACGGCGTGCTCCTGGATCGCGCGGTACTGGGGAGCATGATCGAGTCTGGCGTGAAGGGCGTTGCTGTCTCCATCGACGGGCCCAGGGAGGTCCACGACCTCGTGCGCGTGCCAGCGGCTCGCATGGGGTCGCGGTACGACGCCGCGATCCGCGCCATAGAGCTGGTCGTTGCCTCCGGGCTGAAAACGGCCGTGATAACACAGGTTCACGGCAGGAACGTTGAAGTACTGGGTGACATGTACGAGACCCTGGCCGGGCTGGGCGTGGACGCCTGGCAGGTCCAGCTCGCGTTCCCCATGGGCAGGATGGCAAGGGCAGGCGCAGAATGGCTGGTGGATCCGGCTTCGCTCCCTTCGATGCAGGCAAGGCTCGCGTCTCTCGCAAGGCACGGCAGGACCAGGATCGTGGTCGCTGACAACATCGGGTACTACGGGCCGGACGAGCCGGGCTTGAGGATGGGGCTCACTGGCAGCGCCACGTTCTGGACCGGGTGCATGGCAGGAGTCCTTGGAGTCGCGATATCGTCCACGGGCGACGTGAAGGGGTGCCCGTCGCAGCCGACGTCGTTCGTGGTCGGGAACGTCAGGAAGGAACCGTTCGCGGCCATCTGGGCGGACGGCCACAGGTTCTCGTACAACACGGAGTGGAGGGCAGAAGGCCTGGAAGGCGGGTGCGCGAGGTGCGCGTTCAACAGGCTGTGCAGGGCAGGGTGCAGGACCATGGCGTTCGCGGTCACCGGGACCATCCACGACAACCCCATGTGCGTGCAGAGGGCCAGGTGACGCCAGGCACGCCTGCCGCGATCGTGCCGGAGCGGCCAAGGCCGCTCCTGTGCGTGTGGGAGATCACGCTCGCGTGCAACTCTGCGTGCGTGCACTGCGGATCGTCCGCAGGCAGGGCGCGGAATGACGAGCTGACGACGCGCGAGGCGCTCGATCTGGTCGCGGCCCTGCGCGCGCTCGGCGGGAGGACGCTCACGCTGTCGGGCGGCGAGCCGCTCCTGAGGGCCGACTGGCAGGAGATCGCGTGCGCAGCGAGCGAGACAGGCATGCAGGTCGAGCTCATGTCGAACGGGCTGCTCGCGGCCGAGAAGGCCGACCGGATCGCGGCCGCCGGGTTCCTGAGCGTGAGCCTTTCGGTGGACGGGCCCGGGGAAGTGCACGACGGGCTCAGGGGCATGCCGGGCGCGCTCGAGCAGACGCTCCGCGGTGCGCGCGCGCTCGCGGCGCGAGGGGTGCGCGTTGGCGGGGTCACGCAGGTCGGCAGGGCCAACCTTGGCAGGCTCGGGGAGATCCGCGAGATCCTGATGGACAGCGGTTTCGAGTGGTGGCAGGTCCAGCTCACGCTGCCAGGTGGCAGGGCCGCGGCAGCCAGGGATTCCATGTGCCTCGGGCCCGCGGACATGCCGGCGCTCGAGCAGGAGATCGCGGACCTGGTGGCCAGGGGCGGGATCTTCGTGCAGGCGGCAGACACCATCGGCTGGATGAGCAGGTGCGAGCCCTTGCTCAGGACAGGGACCGTGCGAGGGAACAGGGTGTGGGGATCCTGCCAGGCAGGCCTCAGGGTCGTGGGCATCACCAGCGACGGGACCGTGCGCGGGTGCCTTTCCATGCCGGAGCGGTTCGACGAGGGCAACGTCAGGCAGAGGACGCTCGCGGAAATCTGGAACGACCCGGAAGGCTTTGCCTACAACCGGCGCGGCCGGGTCGAGGCGC
>CAZGVR010000238.1:0-501 GCA_964528945.1 uncultured Myxococcales bacterium | reverse complement strand
GTCCTCCGGCGTGCACACGATCGGCTCGCCCCGCACGTTGAAGCTCGTGTTGACCACCACCGGACACCCGGTCCGCTCCGCGAAACGGCGGAGCAGGGCGTGGAACCGTCCGTGCCTGCCCGGATCCACGGTCTGCAGGCGCGCCGAACCGTCCACGTGGGTGACGGCCGGGATGACGGACCGGACGACCCTCAGCTTGTCGAAGCCGCCGCGTCCCCGCGCCTCGCCGCTCAAGGCCCGAAGGCGCGAGGCCGCGACCGGCACGACCACGTCGAACCCGCTCTGCCTGCACGCCATGGCGACACGCGGTGCATCGTGATTTGAAGGGGGCTAGGTGTAGGTGCCGTGCTCCCAAAGCTCCGATTCGCTCAGGTCGACATCGTCGCTCCATGCGACGCCATACCCATCTTGGTCGACCCGAACGTTCTTGAAGAAACCCTCGTCGCGGAGAGGCTGGAATGCCTCCTCGTCGAGAAGAGGTCCACAATCGTACAGCTTCTC
>CAZGVR010000237.1:544-6656 GCA_964528945.1 uncultured Myxococcales bacterium | reverse complement strand
TCCTTTCGGTTTTCAGTCCACGGTGTCAACCGGAGTGGTGAGCGCCCTGGGCAGGTCGTCCTGGGACATGAAGGGCGAGATACCCGGGTACGCCGACTTCATACAGACTGATGCCTCCATCAATCCGGGCAACTCGGGCGGCCCGCTCCTGGACACGGAGGGCCGGGTCATCGGAATCAACACGGCCATAGTGCAGGGCGGGCAGGGTATCGGGTTCGCCATACCGGTCAGCATCCTGGTGGACGTCAAGGACCAGCTGATACGGGACGGGAGGATCTCGCGCTCGTGGATGGGCATACTCGTCGCGCAGGTGGATGATGCCATTGCCAAGAAGCTCGGCATGAGCACTCCGCACGGTGCCCTGATCGGCGAGATCGTGCCCGGGGGGCCTGCAGACCAGGCAGGCTTCCGTGCCGGCGACGTGATCGTCGAGTTCGGCGGCAAGGTCATCGAGGATGGCGGCCGCCTGCCCTGGATAATTGCAAGGACTCCTGCAGGCGAAGCAGTCAAGGTCAAGATCCTGCGTGACGGGTCCGAGGAGACAAGATCCGTGATCCTCATGCCCATGCCGGAATCCTGAATCGCTGCTAATATCCCGTAATAATTAAGTATGTTGCCTGCGAGCAGGACAGTCGTTTCTTGGCATTTAAGTGTTTTATTATGTGTTCAAGTATGCTACGAATGGCAAATACCTTGAGATATTCTATCGGAAAGGAGACGACATGAAGAAGGCTTGGCCGTTCCTCGTGATCGCCAGTTCCTATCTCGTAACCGCGGTGTGCTGGGCGAGTGAGGGCCTCGACGTCCCTGAGCCCCTGGACAAGAAGATCGCTCTCGAGAAGCTATCGGGGCTCAACCTCATCGTGGCTAGGCTCTACAACGACAACCTGATCCTCTACGCGCTTGCCTGCACCGTGCTCATGGCCGTGGTCGGGGTCGTGATCGCGTTCGGGACCGACCTGCTCCTCAAGGCCATCGGGATGGATGTCTCGAAGATCGAGCACAAGGAATAGGGAGGAGGGAACAGATGGATTTCTTCAACATCTACCTTCCGGTCGCCGAGATAGAGTTCAATGCCCTCATCCTCCTAGCCATAGGGTTCTCCGTCGGAGTGCTGGGCGGCTTCTTCGGCGTGGGTGGCGCCTGGGTGGTCACGCCTGCGCTCAACATCTTCGGGTTCAACATGTCCTACGCGATCGGCACTGATCTGGCGCACATCTTCGGCAAGTCCATCGTGGCCACCAAGAAGCACAGCAAGATGGGGAACGTGGACTACAAGATGGGGCTCCTCTCGATCGTCGGCTCCGTGATCGGGGTCGAGGTGGGCGCCAGGAACGTGATGTGGTTGACAGCGAAGGGTCTGGCAGGCCCTGTGGTCCGCTACTCCTACATGGCCATGCTTTTCGGGCTCGGCTTCTACATGCTCTACGACTACATGACCAAGGAGAAGCGGCGGGCAAGGCAGATCCCAGGAGACGGCCCGCAGGTCGGGGCTCCTCCCACCCGCAAGTCCTGGAACATCCCACCCATGATCAGCTTCCCGGTCTCGGGCGTGCGGGTGTCACTGTGGACGATAATGGGAGTGTTCTTCCTGACCGGATGGCTGTCCGGGTTCCTGGGGGTGGGCGGCGGCTTCATCCGGATGCCGGCTCTCATATACCTCATCGGTTGCCCGACAGCCATCGCCGTCGGCACTGACCTCTTCAGCGTGGTCTTCACTGGTGCCTTCGGCTGCTTCACGTACGCTATGAAGGGCAGGGTGGAGATCATCGCCGCGCTCATGATGCTCATGGGCGCCTCGATAGGTGCGCAGATCGGCGTGACTGCCGTCAAGTACATACACGGATACGGGATAAGGCTGCTGTTCGCGATCATGATCCTGCTTGCAGGCGTATCCGTGACCCTGAAGCAGTTCGATCTGAAGACCGCGGCAGGCTACATGGTCATGTGCTCGGCACTGGCCATGTGCGTGGTCATCATGGTACAGATGACTCGCGGTTACCTGAAGGAACGCAAGGAGAAGAAGGCGACCGCGACGCGTTCCGGATGACGGAGGTGCTCGCCAGTTGCGTCACGGATTCCCATGAACCTCTGGGCACGGATCTTCGGAAAGGGGAAGGCCGAGCGACTCTCTGCGCTCGGTGACGTCCAGCAGAAATTCTCGCTATTCAAGGCCCTCCTGGACAGGCACAACGAGGTCCTCAGGTCCATGAGCCGCCTGGAGGAGGCGCTGCGGCATGGAGGAAATGCCGATTGCGCGCTCCTTGCCGAGGGCCTGGGCAAGCTCCTCGATGGAGTCGAGGAGACCGTCTCGAAGATGATACAGCTGGGGGGAGATGAATACTCGCCTCTGAGCGAGAGCCTGAAGGCCATCCGCGGGGAGATACTCGATCTGACGCCCGGGAGCGCAGGCATCGTGGAGGACGAGTACGTGCTCGACCTCGCCCGTGTCGACAGGTACCGGGTGCATTCAACGGGCGAGAAGAGCGCCAACCTGGGCGAGAGCAAGTCGCGTCTCGGACTTGCAGTCCCGGATGGATTCGCCATCACGGGGTGGGCGTACAAGAGGTTCGTGGAGTCGAACGGGCTCGAGGTCGAGATCAAGCACCTGATCGGAGAGACGGTCACACGTGACGCGGAGAGCGTGGCATCCGCTGCCGAGAGGGTCAGGAGCCTGGTGATGTCGAGGCCGGTTCCCGACGACCTCGCATCCGCGATCCTGGTGGCGCACGACGAGCTCGTCTCGCGCAAGCCGGCCGGAACCAGGATTGCCCTCAGATCGAGCGCCATAGGGGAGGATTCGCCCTTCACCTTCGCAGGCCAGTACGCGACGTTCCTGGCAGTGGACCGCGAGGGCGTGCTGGACGGCTACCGCGGCGTCCTCGCGAGCAAGTTCTCGCAGGCAGCCATCCACTACTACATCACCCACGATCTCTGGGGATCCGATCTGGCCATGTGCGTGACGATGATGGAGATGGTCGATGCCAGGGCGAGCGGGGTACTCTACACGACCGATCCCCTGGACCCGGGCTCGGGCACGGCGATAGTGAGCTCGGTCCTGGGTCTCGGAAAATACCTGGTGGACGGAACCCTGACCCCGGACCTGTTCAGGATCTCCAGGAACGACGGACGAGTGCTCGAGTCCCGCATCTCCCCCAAGCGCGTGCAGCTGGTCTGGCACGCGGGAGGCGGGTTCCACGAGGCGGCCGTTCCCGATCAGGATCGAGTTGGCCCATCGCTCTCCGGGGAGGTCCTGGACACGATCGTGCGCAGCGGTCTGGCTGTGGAATCCCATTACGGTGGGCCTCAGGACATCGAGTGGTCGCTCGCTCGCGATGGGAGACTGCTCCTCCTTCAGACGCGTCCACTCAGGGTGATGGAAGGCGCGTCCGGGGAATCGGTCTCTGTCTCCGCCGGCATGGAGCCCATCCTCGGGGGCGGTACCACGATATGCCCCGGTGCGGCTTCGGGCCTGGTGTTCCATCTCTCCTCGCCGGACCACCTGGCCTCCGTTCCCGAGGGGGCGATCCTCGTTGCCCTGAACCCGTCGCCAAGCCTCCTGCAGGTGATGCCGAGGGTCGGGGCAATCATCACTGAGGTGGGCGGTATCGCAAGTCACATGGCCATCCTTGCGCGCGAAACCGGCCTGCCGTGCGTGGCGGGACTGGCGGGAGCATGGCAGCTCGATGCCGGAGCCGTCGTGACGGTCGACGCGACCACGGGCAGCGTGTTCGTCGGAGGGTTGGACGGTCTGATCGCCTCGAGACGGGCAGAGGCCAGGGACGGGCACGTGTCGCCGCGCGCGGAGCGGTCGAGGCGGGTGCTCGATCTGGTGGCAAAGCTCACCATGCTCCATCCCAGCGATCCGAGCTTCGTTGCTTCCAACTGCCGCACGCTCCACGATGTCACGAGGTTCGTGCACCAGAAGGCCATGGAAGAGATGTTCGTGGCAGCCAGGAAGCTGTCGCACAAGGACCAGATCGGGGCCAGGCTCAAGACGGGCATCCCCCTTCTGATAAACATGATCTACCTCGACAGGGATCAGGCCGAGGTGCTGTCGCGGCGGGTGGTCCCGGAGGACAGGATCGGCTGCGAACCCATGCAGGCCTTCTGGAATGGAGTCCTCCTGGAGGGCTGGCCCGAGCGTCCGGCGCCCGCAGACCTGAGGGGATTCCTGGCCGTCGTGGGCACGAACATAGAGCGCGGCCACCAGCAGGAGTTCTCGGAGAGCAGCTACGCCTTCCTGGGCCGCGAGTACATGCTCCTCAGCCTGAGGATGGGGTACCACTTCGCCACCATCGAGGGCATGGCGACCCCGGACCCGCCGAAGAACTACGTCCGGATGACGTTCAAGGAAGGCGGCGCGCCCCTCGAGAGGCGGATCAGGCGCGTGCGGCTCCTGGTGGAGATCCTCGGCAGGCTGGGATTCGAGAACCGCAGCGAGAACGATTTCCTGGACACGGTGATCACCAACCAGGAAAGCGAGACAACCCTCAGGCTGCTCGGGATCGTCGGCAGGCTGACCATCTTGACCAAGCAGCTCGACATGGCGCTCAGCAGCGATGCGGTTTCCCGTTGGTATACGGACAGCTTCCTGGATAAGCTGGGTCTGGCCGGGCCGGGAATCCAGGCTGTCGGCCCGCATGGTCCTGCTGCCGCTCATGAGCCGGGCGGCGAGGAGGCCGGGAAGTGAAGCTGAGACGTGCAGGCGAGATCGTGATACCGCTCGAGACGTTCCCATACATCCCGCACTGGTTCACGCTCAGGCAGGCCATGGCCGAGCTGAGCCAGTCCCGGCATGCGGCGGCAGGCGGTGGCACCCCCGGACGCACGCCGTGGATGATGCTGGTGTTCTCCGCGGACAACAGGCTCATGGGTTTCGTTCGGATGCGCGGGGTGATGCTCGGGCTCGTACCCGAGGAACTCGCCGGCGAGAGGCGGCAACACAGGGAAAAGCTGTTCGATGTCGCAATGGACCAGAACCTGTACGCCATGTACTTCTCCAACGACGAGGTCATCGGGAGGCTGAAGCGGCTGGTGGAGCGCCCGGTGAGCAACTTCATGACCCCGATCGAGGTCACGGTGGACTTCGAGGACTCCGTTCTGACTGCCATCACCCTCATGATCACGCGGAACCTGACTTGCATCTCGGTCACCAGGGACGGACAGATCATCGGCATCATCGACGCTGCCGATGCGGTCGAGGAGGTCGTGGCCCTGCTGGTCTGAGCCGGCAGGTGCATTCTGGGGCATCCTCGGTCTCGAGGAGGAGGCGATAATGTCGCGAGGGGACGCATACGAGGAGATGCCGCGGGTGGGTGACATCATGATCCCCCTCGAGCAGTATCCCTATGTCTTCGAGATGGATTCCATCAGGAAGGCGATCTCGGTCTTCGAGTCCTGCCAGCTCGAGTCGAAAGGCTTGAAATCGCTTCCGCGCGCGCTCCTGGTCTTCGACGCCGATCAGAACCTCGTGGGCGCGGTGAGGCGGCGCGACATCCTGCGAGGCCTCGAGCCTCGTTTCCTCAGGCAGGAGCCGCTGGATTACAGGAAGAGGCTCTTCGACGTGAAAGTGGATCCCAACCTCTCGGAGCTCTCGTACGACAGGGCGCTCGAGGAGATGCGCGGCCTTGCCACGATGCCCGTGAAGGACATCATGAAACCGGTGCAGGTCACGATCGGGCGGGAGGATCACGTTCTCAAGGCAGTGTACGAGATGGTCAGCTACGGGCTGACGCTCTTGCCCGTCATGGACGGACAGAGGGTCGTGGGCGTTCTCAGGACCGTGGACGCTTTCATGGCCGTCTCGGCGCTCCTCTTTGCCGGGGATGCGCCGGAATGCGAGGAAGATCCACCCGCAGGAGGTGGCGGGGGGTGTCGTGGCTGAGCCCAGGCGCAGGGAGGACAGCGGCATCGCACGCCTCGCCTCGCTGAAGCAGCCTCCGAGACGGCGATTCGAATGGAAGAGGATGGCGGCGCTGGTCCTCGGGCTTGCCCTCTTCGCGGCCGCCACCCTGTCGCCGGCCTGGGCGGATGTCGTCGATCCTTCGGGACAGCACGTTGCACTGACATGGGAAGGCAAGGCCACCATAGGGCTCTACCTCCTTGCCTC
>CAZGVR010000237.1:0-478 GCA_964528945.1 uncultured Myxococcales bacterium | reverse complement strand
AGGGGTTACCGCGATCCTGGTTGGCGCGGTGCAGGTGATCGCTGGGATCCGGGAGCCGGCGACAGCGCTCCGCGATTTCATGGACCCCTCGGTCTGGTTCATCGTGGGCTCGCTGGTGATCGGCCTCGTCTTCTCCAAGACCGGGCTCGTGCAGCGCGCGGCCTACGGGGCCGTCGCGCTCGCGGGGTCGCGGACGGACAGGATGCACATCGCCGCGGTCCTCCCGCTCCCCGGCTGCCGGGGCGGGGTCGATAGTCACCTTGCTAGGCGCGGCCAGGGGTGCCGTGGCAATCGGGTTCCTGCAGCGCATGGTCGGCGTGGACGTGACCTTCCTGGGATTGAGTACGTACATGCTGCCCTTCGGTGTTGCCATGCTCCTCCTGATCGTTCTCTTCGTCTTCGTCAGGTATCGGGCGGAGAAGAGGGAGATTCCCAGGCTCCGGGAGCGCATCCAGATGCTCAGCTCCAGGCAGGGCCC
>CAZGVR010000236.1:5863-6670 GCA_964528945.1 uncultured Myxococcales bacterium | reverse complement strand
CACGGGAGAGCACACGCAGCGCGTCGGGATCGCGGTCGCGTCCATCGCCAGGAAGATGGGCCTGGACCAGGAGTTCGTCGAGCGGATCCGGCGGGCGGCCCCGCTTCACGACGTGGGCAAGATCGGCATCCCGGACTCGATCCTGCTCAAGCCCGGCAAGCTCACTCCCGAGGAGTTCGACAGGATAAAGACGCACTCGGCAATCGGCGCCAAGATCCTCTCGGGCAGCAGGTTCAAGCTCCTCTCCCTGGCCGAGCAGATCGCCCTCGCGCACCACGAGCGCTGGGACGGGCGCGGGTACCCCAGCGGCCTCAAGGGCTCGGACATCCCGGTCGCGGCCCGCCTCACGTCGGTCATCGACGTGTTCGACGCCCTGACGCACGAGCGGCCCTACAAGAAGGCGTGGCCGATCGAGCAGGCCGTGGCCGAGATCGAGAAGAACGCCGGCTCGCAGTTCGACCCGGTGATCGTGTCGGCATTCCTGTCCGGCGTCGCGGACGGGTCGATCCACCGCGATCCCCTGGCCGACGGAACCCTGGATCGCAGGGACTCCCTGCCCAGGATCTCGAAGCTCCCGTAGGCGACGGCCCGCTAGGTCCGGACGGACGGACGGCCGAGCCGCGTCCACAGCGACGCGAGGTCGTCGTACCCGTGCCTCTCGAGAGAACGGGCGACTGCCGGAGCCACGCGCTCGAGGGCGCGCGACAGGCCTTCGCCTCCGCCTGCGCGATCGAGGGCCCGGATCACGGAGGCCCTCGGGCCTGCCGGAAGCCAGAAGACGACGGCGCAAGAGCAGACCATCAGAGG
>CAZGVR010000236.1:0-5853 GCA_964528945.1 uncultured Myxococcales bacterium | reverse complement strand
CCTCCACCGCTGGCTCGGTCTGCCCGAGATGGTGTATCTTGCCGGCATCAAGCGCTACCTGCTCCTGACCTGGCGGCTGCACCAGGACTTCTCGGCGGACGACGGGACCGACCTGGTGGTCCTCGCGGCCGGCTCGTGCAGCCCTGCCGCCTCCAGCCTCGCCGGGACCTCGAGGTAGAGCGGCTCGCATACCGGCACTGCCTCGCAGCGCTGGAGGATCGGGAGCATGGCAGCGGGCTTCCTGGTCCTCGCCAGAACCAGCGCCAGCTCCCACGGGTGCGACAGGAACGCCTGCCACCCCGGGCCGAGAGGAGGGAGCTGCGCCCGGATCTCGTACTGCGGCACGCCGAACCCGTACTCGTCCAGGTACCTCCTCACCAGCCCGGGCACGCGCGAGCCTGGATCGAGGTAGCCGAGCGCGGTCTCGACGTTCTCGGGCAGCACCCTGCTCAGCGTGAACAGGTCGATGAAGCTCCGGACCGGCTCGGACGGATCAGCGAGCGGCCACAGGAACGGGTGCAGCTCCTCTAGAGAGAGGCCCTTGGCGAGGTGCCCGTACCGCCTCGCGTCCAGGCTGCGCGGGACAAGCGTGTAGGCCATCAGCATCGGGGAGATCCCGTGCGACCAGACCAGGCACATGGTCCTCACGGCCTCCTCGAACGTCTGGCCAGGATGACCCACGATCACGTCCGAGCAGATCCTCTCCCTCGCGAAGCCAGCGGCCTCGAGCATGCGGATCGCCGCCGCCAGGTCACCGGGCCGCTCGCTCCGCCCCCACTTCCTGGCCGTGGCCAGGTCGCTGGTCTGGATGGGCAGGTTGACCTCCAGGACCCCGGCCTTCGACAGCAGGTCCGCCCTCCTCGGCGTCATGGTCCCGGGCTGGATGCCGTTGAAGAGCACCGTGGAGACGCCGCAGGACGCGAGCCCCTCCAGCATGGCCTCCATCCCGGCGGCCGATGGCCCGGAGAATATGCTGGCCACGTACATCATGACGGCCCTCGCGCCGTCCCGGACCAGTGACTCCACGTCCCCGACTATCTCGGCCGCTGGCCGCACGAAGGGATCCACGTCCTCGGTGAAGCGCTGCGCGCAGAAGCTGCACTTCCTCGGGCACCCGCGGCCCGCGATGCAGAAGCCCAGCCCGCCGATCCTCACGGACGCCGCCTGCTCGCACTCATTGAGCAACCCCTGGTGGATGCCATCGGCGCCCGACGCTGCAGCGTCCTCCGGGCATAGCGTGGGGTAGACCCCACCGAGCATGACCGGCACACCGGGGTGAGCGTCCCGCGCGATCCGGATCGTCTCCCGCACCGCCTCCCGCTCGAACGTGAAGCCGCTCGTGACCCATATCTCGTCGGGCCTCGCCGCCTCGCGGGCTCGCCGGGCCATGGCGCGCCGGTCGATCCCGTGGTAGAAGCAAGCCTTCGCTGCCGGCTCCTGTGAACGTGGCCCCGCGGTCCTGGTCCCGCGGATGGAGAGGACCGCTCCGGGATCTCCCTGGCAGTCCATGAACGCGACGTCTGCGCCGACCGCCTCGAGCGATTCATGGAGCCTTCTCGTGAAGAACCTCTGTGCGTACGACCTGTGGTTGTACAGGAATACCGCGTAATCGACGTGTACGGTCGGTGGGGCGATCAGGAGGATCCTCCGTCCAGCGACCTCGAGCCTCCGCTTTGCCTGCCGTATCATCACCGGGGCCTGGCGTCCTTTTAGGTTGAGAACAATAACGAAATACTCCATTCTATGCACTCGACGCCACATGAAACCTTAAAACGGCGTAATTGGAGGCCAACATGGCAAAGAAGTCGTCGGCAGGATCGTTCCTGGGGCCCAAGGCAGCAGGACCGTACCTCGAGGCTCTCTACGAGAACGGTCTCTTCCTGGTAACTGGAAAGGGCGCGATCAAACTCGACCCCTGCGTGGAGGCGCTCGTGAAGGGCATCCACTCGGCACTCGCGGGCGGCGAAGTGGATGTCAAGGTCAGGAAGAAGGGCAATGCCGCAACGATAAGGGACCTGAATGCCAAGCTTGCCAAGGCGCTCAAGTCCACCAACTTGCTCAAGGCGGACATGGGGCCCGGCACGTACGTTCCCTAGGCCGCGGAAGGCCCTAGAGCAGAACGGGCGATCCGGGAAGCGATGCCGACTTCCACAACCAGGGGCAGGGACGCCTTCGTAGAGGGCCTTGCCTGGACCTGGAAGCGGCACATGCAGTCCTTCGACCCGCAGGCGCTCGCTGGCGAGGTCAAGCCTCTCGCGATCTTCGTGATGGGCATGCTCACGCTCGCGCTGCTGTGCGTCATGCACTTCGTGCCGCAGGCGCGAGCCTTCACGGGGTTCCACGACTTCCTGCCCACGTTCGCGGTCATGTCCTCGGCCTTGCTCGCGAGCAGCGTCCTGAGCTTCGTGTGGGCCAGGCCGCACGCGCGGGCGTTCTTCACGATCGTGGACACCGCTCTCTACTGCCTCGCCATGGTATCACTGATGATCGCTACCAGGCCGTTCTTCAGGTACGTGGCGGGCATGCTGTACGTGGCAATGGCGATGGACTACGGCAGGCGGCACTCGTTCGGCCCTCTCATGCTGCTCGCGGTCGGCGTGCTGCCATGGGGCTTCTCCATGTACATGCTCCCTGACTGGAGCGCAATCGCCATCACGACCTTCGGGGTAGTCATCTTCGTGATCACGAGCGCGGGCACTGGCAGGCAGCGGGAGCTCGTTCTCCAGAGGGAGAAGCTGGACTCGGCCCTGAACGTGACCGACCAGGTCGCGTCCAAGAGCATGGACGTGGCCATAGCCTCCACGATCGCGGATCTCGGCAGGTACCTGCACGATCTCAGGAACGCGGCAACTCCAGTGCACCAGAACCTCCTGCTCATCCAGAGGTCGGGCAAGCTCTCGGGCGACGATCAGGAGGCCCTCGCCGACGCCATCGACGGCTCGCGCAGGTCGGCGGATCTGATCGAGCGGATCCTCGAGACTATTAAGTCGAGGTCAGAGGTCTCGGGCGGCAGGTTCATGCTCGCGGCCGAGCTGGGCAGGTCGGTCAAGATCATCGCGAACGCGTTCCACGGCAGGATAGATGTGGTGCGAAAGGGGGAGGTGCCTCCCTTCGAGGTCAGCGGCAACCCCGAGCACCTGGGCTCCATCCTCGAGAACCTGGTGCGCAACGCGGCCGACGCAGGCGCGCGCCACGTGACCGTCTCGGTCGGCCTGGACGGGGGGACCCGGAACGCACTGGTCCTGGTGAGCGACGACGGGCCCGGCATCCCCGAGGCCATCCGCGACACGATCATGGATGCGCCCGTGTCCCACGGCAAGAAGGGCGTGCACGGGTTCGGCATCTACGTTTCGCGGCGGCTCGCCGAACTGCTCGGCGGCTGCCTGGAGCTCGCGAGCACCGGCCCGTCAGGTACGGCCTTCAGCATCACCCTGCCCGGCAGGTACGCGTGGGGCCCGCCCTCGATCCCGCCCGGCCCCGCGTCCGGCCCGGCGCCCGGGGCCTGACCGTGGCCGCGCTCCCGAACGCCGCGGTCGGCCTCGAGACCAGGCGCTTCCTGGCCTCGCTCGTGGACGAGGGGACGGGCCTGGACCAGGAGTGCGTGGACCTCATGGAGCGCGTGCTCGTGCGCGTGAGGCCCGTGAGCCCGTGCGGCTGGGTCTTCCTGCTCGCGGACGCGCTCGGCGCGGCCCGCGGCCCTGCAATGGCCGCTGCCTCGTTCGCCGAGCTCTTCTACGCAATGTGCAGCTTCACGGACGACGTGCAGGACGGCGACGCGGCCCGCTACATGAAGGACCTCTCCCCTGCCATGCGCGTGAACGTGATGATGCAGCTCCTGTGCGTGACCGCGGCAAGGGGCAGGGACCTGTCACTGCCGGGCCGCGAGGCAGAGGCGCTCGAGGCTCTCGCCGGGTCGTTCGAGATCGGGGCCGTCATGCTGCGCGGCCAGAGGTACGAGCTCACGCGGGAGCGCTGGTCGGTCGCGCGGTACCGAAAAGTCGCGGAGCTGTCCGCGGGCCGCCAGTTCGAGGTCTACCTGGGCGTGGCCGCGCTCGCGGCCCGGGCCGACCCTTCGAGGCTCCTCCCGCTCGCTGCCCCGCTCGGGATCCTGGTGCAGCTCAGGCACGACGAGAGCGCCCGGGACGACCGGCTCTCGGGCCTTTCCCGGGCAGGTCTGGAGCGCCTGAGGCGGTCCGCCCTGGCCGACCTGGTCAAGGCCGCGCGCCGCGTGCCGCGCGCGGCGCGCGGGATCGTGGCCACCATGGTGACGTTCGCCTCGGGCAAGGGCGCGGTCCTGCACGACCGGTCCCGGGCCTAGCGCAATCCCCCTGTACTGGGTGCGCCTGATGTACTATTGATGTTCTTGCCAAGAAGATGAAGGAACCGCCAGACATCGAGCATCGAGAGAGACTGCCTTCGGTCCCGCCGGTGGATGGGGACCAGATCCGGTCCCTGCTCGACAGCATGGAGGACGTGATCTTCTCCGTGGACGAGGAGGGCAGGTTCCTGTACGTGAGCCCGTCGGCCGAGCGCCGCTACGGCTACAGGGTCGCGGAACTCATCGGCAGGCCGTTCTTCGAGCTGGTACACCCGGACGACCTGCCCGGGCTCCTCGAGGCGTTCCGTGAATCCCTGACCGGCGTGGTCAGGCCTCACGTGTTCCGCGGCTTCGACGCGGCCGGCAGGCTCAGGCACGTGCGCACGCTCGGCCGCGTGCAAATGGTGGACGGAAGGCCTTCGGGGATCACGGGGGTCATGGTGGACGTGACCGAGCTCGAGCTGGCGCAGGCCGAGCTTCGCACGAGCGAGGCCAGGACCAGGGCCCTGTTCGAGATGTTCCCGCTCCCGACCTTCGTGTTCCGCCGCGGGGGGCCAGAGTTCGTGCTCTCCGAGGTGAACGCCGCGGCCATCGGGCTGACCGAAGGCGGGGTGATCGGGAAGGTCGGCCGGACCGCCCGGGAGATGCTGCAGGCCCGCCCGGACCTGATCGAGGACATGGAGCGCTGCTTCGCCACCCGCGCGCAGTTCGATCGCGAGATCGAGTTCACTTTCGCAGCGACCGGCAGGAAGCGGCTCCTCCACTCGACCTACGGCTACCTGCCGCCGGACTCCGTGGTGGTGTACACCGAGGACGTGACCAAGCGGCGCGCGACCGAGGAGCAGCTCCTGCTCTCGCAGAAGATGGAGGCCATCGGCAGGCTCGCGGGCGGCATCGCGCACGACTTCAACAACCTGCTCACGGTGATCGACAGCTACGCGACCTTCGCGCTCGAGGACCTGCCCGAGGGCACGCCCGTGCGCGAGGACATCTCGGAGATCCGCGGCGCGGCAAAGCGGGCGACTTCCCTCACCAGGCAGATGCTCGCTTTCGGCAGGCGGCAGGTGCTCGTGCCCGAGGTCATCGACCTGTCGCGAGTCGTTGCCGGGCTCGAGGACATGCTGCGCCGCCTGATCGGCGAGGACATCGCCCTCAGGGTCTCGCACGCCGCAGGGACCGGCATGGTGAAGGCGGATCCGGGCCAGGTCGAGCAGGTCATCATGAACCTGGCGGTGAACGCGCGGGACGCCATGCCCGAGGGAGGCCGCCTCACGATTGAAACGGCGAACGTGACGCTGGACGACGGGTACGCGGCCAAGCACGTCGCGGTCTCGCCCGGCGAGTACGTCCAGCTCTCGGTCTCGGACACGGGCTGCGGCATGGACGAGGAGACCAGGCGGCAGGCGTTCGAGCCGTTCTTCACCACCAAGCCCAAGGGCAAGGGCACGGGCCTGGGCCTGTCGACGGTCTACGGCATCGCCACGCGCGGCGGCGGCGGGATCGACGTCGAGTCGGCGCCGGGCCGCGGGACGACC
>CAZGVR010000235.1:5102-6709 GCA_964528945.1 uncultured Myxococcales bacterium | reverse complement strand
GGCTCCAGTTTCAGGGGATGCTGTACGAGATGCAGTCGCTCATCGGCTCCATAACCGTGACCTGCAGCGTCCAGGGCGGTGTCGTCACGGTGGACGGCGACGACGCTGGCCCGTGCCCGTTCGTGGAGCCGCTGGAGGTCGACGTCGGGGAGTACGAGGTAGAGGTCGCGGCAGCCGGCTACAAGAAGTTCAAGCAGTCGGTCACGGTGCCGGGCGGGAAGTCGATCGTGGTGAGCGCCGCGCTCGAGGCCGAGCCGACGGCCGTGCCCGCCTGGGCCTCGCAGCCTCCCGCACCCGAGGCCGTGCTCCCCTCCGGCCCCCCGCCCGACAAGGGCCTTCTGAGCGTGCAGATGGGTCCGAGCGACGCAGTGGCCTGGCCGCACGAGGTGTACGTGGACGGCGTCTCCGTGGGCGCGACCCCGGTCCTTTCCCTTCCTGTCGACCCCGGCGAGCACAAGGTCGCGGTCCTGAGCGTCAACAAATCCTACTCGTCCCACTACGAGACCGTTCACGTGGGCCTAGGAGGAACGGTCCTGGTCTCGGCGAAGGTGGAGGCCATCAAGTCCTTCAACGCGATCGTCTTCGGTTCCACATGGACCGTCGTGGGCGTCATCGGCGCCCCGATCTGCGGTGCCCTCTACTCCTCCACGGCTCCGTCCAGGGAGGACAAGAGGGTCACGACCCTGGCCCTTGCCATCGGGTTCGCCGGCATCGCCGGGGTCGGTATGATCGTGGCCGGGGTGGGAATCGGGATCTACGTCCCCAAGCGCAGGAAGGACGCGAAGCTCAAGGATGAGTACCTGATCACCGCGAAGGGCGCCCTGTCCCTTTCGCCATTCGCAGCCCCCGTGGATGGCGGCGGCGTCCTCGGCCTTTCGGGAGCTTTCTGACGGGCCGGGCCATCCCAGGAACTGGCTGTGCCTACTGAAAACCCCTGTGCGGGAGCGGCTCCTGCCGGTCGTGAGCACGCCGGGCTTCCCGCTCGTCTCCTACGGCGGCTCGGCCACGGTCGCGACGCTCGTGCTGGTCGGGCTGCTCGTTCGCGGGCTGCTCAGACCGGCCATCTCGCGGCACTTCTGGACCCTCTCGGCCTTGAGGGCGCCCGCCTGCGCCAGCGCCGCGAAGAGCGCCTCGCCGGTGTCGGGGCGCGGCAGCCCGGTGCGGGCCACGACGTGGATCGCGAGCTCGATCATGGACTGGATCGCGGTCTGCAGGAGCCGCTCCGCGGTCCTCGGGTTGCGGAAGTCGCCGAAGTACTCGGCCGCGGGGATGGCCGCCAGCGACCTGAGCCCGGCGAGCGATTCGCCGATGTGGGCGAGGTGCTCGCGCGCGCGCGGCCGGTCGACGGTCATGTTCCGGACCCCCGCATGGCCTCGTCGAAGTCGCGCTCCCAAGACCGCTGCATCGGCAGGTCGTCCAGGTACCGCACGAGGCTGCTCTCCTCGAAGTCGCACCGCGCCACCGGATCGGCGTCCAGAAGGACGATCCCCTCGCGCAGGATTCGGTCGGCCATGCGGACCGGGACCTCGGAGAGGAGCACGACGTCGATCCTCCGGCCCGGGAGCGCCGCCTGGATCGCGTCCGCGTAGCGCGCGATCCGCCGCCAG
>CAZGVR010000235.1:1879-5092 GCA_964528945.1 uncultured Myxococcales bacterium | reverse complement strand
ACGAACCAACCGCGGCAATGCTCGCCCGCCTGTGGGCTGCGGAGCGGGGCTTCGACTCGTCGCCTCCCTCCTCCTTGCCCCGTGCTTCCCCGGCCTGGAAGGTAATGTATCCGGATCGGGAACTCTACCTTCCAACCCCCCCCCCTGGACACCCATGGGGATACACCCTATCGCTCCGATGATCCACGTCCGTGCCCGGGCACGCGTGTCCCGCGCACGCGGGTCACGCCCGTGTCGGGAGATCCGGCGCCCTGGTCGCCGAGCTCGACAGGCGCATGGTCATCGTGGTGGCGCCTGCAGCGCGAGTTTCCCTGGCTCGCGTGGCTTCCCCGATCGGGGTTGACGCGAACCCCCTTGTGTTCCGGTCCGCGCGGGACGATAGTCGCATCACCGCAGAGGGAGGGCGAGCATGACAGAGGCCGTGAGGAGAACGCTCCGCGATTCCGCGGGCGCCCGGTGGGGCGCCATGGCGATCGTCGCCTTCACCATGATGTGCGGCTACTTCGCCGCCGACGTGGCGTCCCCGCTCAAGCCGCTCATCGAGCAGCACCTGCACTGGAACAGCGCCGAGTACGGCCTCTACACCAGCGCCTACGGCTGGTTCAACGTGTTCCTGGGCATGCTCGTCATCGGCGGCATCATCCTCGACAAGATGGGCCCGCGCTTCGCCGGCGTGCTCGCCGGCGCGCTCATGCTGGGCGGCGCCGCCCTCAACTGGTGGGCCATGACCCCTGGCATGCAGGGCGACGCGATCGTCCTGGGCAACAAGATGCCCGTCCTCGTCGCCGCCGCGGGCTACGCCTTCTTCGGGATGGGGCTCGAGCTGTGCGGGATCACCTCGAGCAAGGTGATCGCAAAGTGGTTCGAGGGCCGCGAGATGGCCCTCGCCATGGGCCTCCAGGTGGCGGTGGCGCGCATCGGCACCGGCGTCGCGCTCGGCTCGAGCGCCCCGATCGCCAAGGCGACGAGCGTGGCCACACCCGTGCTGGTCGGGGTCTTCCTGCTGGGGGCCGGGCTGGTCGCATACCTCGTCTACTGCTCGATGGACAGGAAGCTGGCAGCCGAGATCGGCGCGGAGGGCAAGGCCGGCGACGAGGAGGCCTTCCGCCTGTCTGACATCGGGCGGATCCTCGTGAACAGGGGGTTCTGGTACATCGCGATCCTGTGCGCGCTGTTCTACTCCGCCGTCTTCCCGTTCCTCAAGTACGCGACCGACCTCATGGTGCAGAAGTACCACGTGCCCGAGGACACGGCCGGCCTGATCCCGGCGATGCTCCCCTTCGGCACCATGCTGCTCACGCCCGTCTTCGGCCGCGTGTACGACAAGAAGGGCAAGGGCGCGACCATCATGATCATCGGCTCGGTCCTCATCATCCTGGTCCACTCGGTGCTCACGATCCCGGCGCTCGACTCGTGGATCGTGGCCCTCGCCGCCATGCTCGTCCTGGGCGTCGGGTTCTCCCTTGTGCCGTCCGCCATGTGGCCGTCGGTCCCGAGGCTCATCCCGGCCAAGCAGCTCGGCACTGCCTACGCCCTCATCTTCTTCGTCCAGAACCTGGTCGCGCTCATAGCCGCTCCCTACCTGGTCGGCTGGGTCCTGGACCGCTACTGCATCACGGGCCGCGAGACCGTCCAGCGGACCGTGGACGGCGTGGCGCAGAGCGTGGAGATCGTCCACTACGACTACACGGCCCCCATGGCCATATTCGTGAGCTTCGGCCTGCTCGCCGTGGTCTTCGCGCTCCTGCTCAAGGCAGAGGACAAGGCGAAGGGCTACGGCCTGGAGAACCCCATCCAGGCGAAGTGAAGCCCGGCCGTGCACCGATCCGGCCTCCCACCCTCGGGGAGGGCCCCTGGACCGCCTCGCGTTCGGACGGCAGACCGGGCCCCAGGATGCCATTGAACTCGCGTGCCGCCCTGGCGTAGAAAAGCCTCCATGAGGGCTTTCAACGGCATAATACGTTCACTGGTGTCCCTGCTCCTCCTGGCCGGCCATGCCTGCGGGCAGGGGGGCGGCGGGCCTGCGCCGGCCCCGGAGCCCGAGACCGCCGGCGTGGTTGACTCGGTGATCGCGAGGGGCGGCCTGCCAGCGACCGTGAAGCTCGAGCGGGGACCGGCCGCCGCAGCGGCCGCGATCGACGCCGGCATGGGCGAGAAGCTGCGCGCGGGCGACCGGATCTCCACCGGGGAAGGGGTTGCGGCCCTCGTCAGGCTCGAGAGCGGGGACCGCATCGGGCTCGCGCCCGGCACGTCCGTGGGCATGACCTCGCCGGCCGCCGTGATGCTGCACCGCGGCGAGATCTGGGTGGACGGCGGGCTCACGGGCAAGGCCACTGGCCTCAGGGTCGGCACGGCCGAGGCGTCGATCGGCATGGAGTCCGCGTTCGCCTCGGTGCGCATGGACGGCCTTTCGATCGTGGTCTCGATCGTGAGCGGCAAGGGCATCGTGTCGGCGCGCGACGAGCAGGCCGCGGTCCTCGGGGGCCAGGAGGCCGTAGTCAGGGACGGACGGGTGTCCGTGCGGTCCCTGGGCGACGCAGGCCGGATCTTCGACTGGACCGAGGACATCAGGGTCGGCGCGGCCCGCGCCGAGCTGGGCGTGGATGCAGCGCAGCCCGCGGGCGGCCTCGGGACGCTCACTGCGCGGCCCGCGGGCTCCGGCGCGGCGCTGCCCTTCGAGATGCTGAGCCAGGACGCGAGCGTGGAGATCTCGGATCGGGTGGCGAAGACGACCATCGAGCAGGTCTTCAGGAACCCCACGGATCAGGTCGTGGAGGGCACGTACAGGCTGCCGCTCCCGCCGGGCGCGCGGCTCGCGCGCTTCGACATGGAGATCGGCGGAAAGCTGATGCCCGGCGAGATCGTGAGCCGGGCGCGCGGCCGATCGATCATGAGGAAGGTCATCGACCAGTACCTGTGGATGATGCGGGACCCGGCACTTGTAGAGTGGGAGAGCGGCTCCACCTTCGAGACGCGGATCTTCCCGATAAAGCCGCACGAGGAAAAGCGCGTCGTGCTCTCGTACGTCCAGGTCCTCGACGGGGTCAGGGGCCGCTACGGCTACGTGCTGCCGCTCGCCCGGGCCGGCGCCGGCGCCGTGAAGATACCGGCGTTCCGGGTCGAGGCCGCGATCCGGTCGGGCGGCGGGGTCCCGGCGGTCGTCGTGCACGGCTACCAGGCGAAGGTCGATCAGGCGGACGGCATGGTCAAGGT
>CAZGVR010000235.1:0-1869 GCA_964528945.1 uncultured Myxococcales bacterium | reverse complement strand
CTTCGTGCCCGACGGCGATCTCGCGATCGACATCGATCGGCCCGGCGCGGGCGCCGCGTCCATGGCTACGTACGGTGCAGGGCCTGGCGCCGCGCGAGGCGGCCTGGGCTGGTTCATGGTCGGCCTGACCCCGGAGGTGGCGGGAGGTGTGCCCAGCCAGGCCGACGACTGGATCCTGCTCCTCGACTCCTCCCGGGGCATGACGGCCCACGACCTGCAGGTCGAGCGCGGCCTCGCGTGCGCGATCGTGGCGAGCCTGTCCATGCAGGACCGCTTCAGGGTCCTCACGTACGGCACGGCCGCAAGGCAGATCGGCGAGGGATGGGAGCGTCCCGGGTTCCAGTCGCTCGAGAAGGTGCGCACCGCGCTCGAGCGGATCGTGCCCGAGGGCGGCACGGACATCGGCGCGGCCATCTCTGCCGCGGCGGCGCTCGTCGAGGAGGGCCGGCGGACGAGCATCGTGCTCGTCGGCGACGGCGTGCCCACGATCGGCGAGATCTCGCCTGACGCCCTCTCTGGCAGGGCGGCCGGGCTCCTCCGCGGCAGGGACGCCTCCATCACGACCGTGGGCGTGGGAGGCAGCGTCGATACCCTGGTCCTCGAGGGCCTTGCCCTCGTGACGGGCGGCATGCACTTCGTGATGACCGGCGGCAGGAGCCCCCTCTCCTCGGCCCTCGACCTGATCTCTGCCATGCGCGCCCCCGCGATCACGAAGGCGTCGATCTCCGTGTCCGGGATCGAGGTCTCCGAGGTCGAGCCTGCGCGGCTCGGGAACCTTCCTGCCGGGCGCGAGGTCACGATCACGGGCCGCTACGGGGGCGCGGGCAAGGCGATCGTCAAGCTGACCGGCTACGCCGGCGGCAAGCCGTACGCCGAGGAGCACTCGTTCGACTTGGGGACCGGGCAGGGCGGCAACGGCTTCGTCCCGCTGGTCTGGGCCTCGCAGCGCATGGACTCCCTCGAGATGGCCGGCGACGAGGGGTCGCTCGAGATCGCGGCCGGGCTCTCGAAGGAGTACGGCATCCCGTGCAGGAGCACCTCCCTCGTGGTCCTCGAGAACGAGGCCATGTACGAGGAGTTCGGCGTGGATCACGTGGACAGGATCGACTGGGACGGCATGGCGTCCTTCCAGCCCGAGGACGTCGAGGGGAGCCAGGCCGGTGGATCGGCCGGCACGCCCGGCCAGATCGGCGGCATGGGGATGTCGAGCCCGGGCTGGGGCGGTCCCGTGCACCAGGTGAAGCTGGGAACGGCCATGGTGCAGGGCGGCCTGTCCAAGGAGATCATCGCCAGGGTCATCAAGAAAAACCGGACGAAGCTCCAGTACTGCTACGAGAAGCAGGTCCAGATCCAGCCGGATCTCGCGGGCAAGATCACGGTCCAGTTCGTGATCGGCGCGTACGGGGCGGTCACGGCATCGACGATCTCGAGCGACTCGCTCGGCAGCTCGAACGTGTCCGAGTGCGTGGCGAAGGCGTTCGAGCTGATGACGTTCCCCGTGCCCGAGGGCGGCGGAGTCGTGGTGGTCAAGTACCCGATGGTATTCCAGGTGGACGGGGGGGGGCCGATCTCTCCTGCGCTCTCCGGCAAGAACTGGGGCGTGTTCGGCACGGTCTTCGGGCAGTACGCCACGATCTCGGATTTGCCGCCCGGGATCGACGCTGCCAAGGCCGACGCCTCGGTCGCGGACCTCGCCGGGAAGATCGAGCAGGAGCCGCGCTCGCGGCGGCACAGGAAGGCGCTCGTGGACCGGCTGATCCACCTTGGCCGGCCGGACGCGGCGGCCGAGGCCGTGGCCGCCTGGAGCGCGATGGCCCCGGTGAACCCCATGGTGCTCCTCTACCGCGGCCACCTGGCGCGCCTGTCCGG
>CAZGVR010000234.1:3428-6721 GCA_964528945.1 uncultured Myxococcales bacterium | reverse complement strand
GTGACCTTCCGGGATCCCGGGACCGGCCTTCCGACCACGGTCGGGTCCCCGCTCCCCGCGGACATCAGGGACGTGTTCGAGGCCGACCGTCCGCGGTCGACACCCGACCGGGGCATGTGATAGAAGCCGCAGGCGCGATGCGTGGAAGTCCCCTACTGCTGCTCTCCAACGACGACGGCTTGGGATCCGACGGGATCGAGGCGGCCGCCGAGGCCCTGGCCCCGCTCGGCGAGGTCTGGATCGTGGCGCCGGACGGGGAGCGGTCGTCGTGCGGCCATGCGATGACGCTCTCGCGGCCCATCTTCTGCCGCAAGGTCGGAGCCAGGGCCTTCGCGGTCACGGGCATGCCGGGCGACGCGGTGTTCGTGGCCATCGCCGACATACTCCCGCGGCGTCCGGACCTGGTGGTCTCGGGCATCAACCACGGCCCGAACCTCGGCAAGGACGTGTACTACTCCGGCACCGTGGCGGCCGCGCGCGAGGCAGCGTTCAGGGGGATCCGGTCGATCGCGGTCTCGCTCGTTCGCGGACGCGACTTCCGGGAGGCGGCCCGCGTGGTGCGCAGGCTCGCGACCGCGGTCCTCTCGCGCAGGAGCCCCTTCCCGCGGAACGCGACCACCGGCGGCGTCCTCCTGAACGTGAACGTGCCGCCCGGCAGGCCCAGGGGAGCGTCGTGGACACGGCTCGGGAGGCGGGAGTACGGGGAGCACGTCGTGAAGAGGGAATCCCCTCGCGGCCAGCTCTACTACTGGGTCAACGGCGGCCCGCTCAGGGCCCCGTCCGGGCGATCGACGGACATCTGGGCCGTCAGGCACGGACGGATCTCGGTCACGCCCCTGGTCCTCGACGAGACCGACGAGCGCGCCATGTCCGCGGCCAGCCCCTGCGACATCGAGTCCATCCTCGACGATTGACACGGCGTCCGCTTCATGGTTAGTCCGGTGCCATGGACGACACCACCGCGCGCAGACTCTCAGCCCTGGTGAGGGACGTGCCCGACTTCCCCAAGCCGGGAATCCTGTTCAAGGACATCACCACCCTCATCGGCGACGCCGAGGGGTTCGGCCTGGCGATCGACGCCATGAGCGCCCCGTGGGCCGGCGCGGGACTGGCGCGCGTCGTCTGCGTGGAGTCCCGCGGGTTCATCTTCGGCGCCGCGGTCGCGAGGAAGCTGGGCCTTGGCGTGGTCCCGGTGCGGAAGCCCGGCAAGCTCCCGTGGCGGACCAGGTCCGCGAGTTACTCGCTCGAGTACGGCACCGACACCCTAGAGATGCACGAGGACGCGGTCCGGCCGGGCGATCGCGTGGTGGTGGTCGACGATCTCCTCGCCACGGGCGGGACGGCGGCCGCGGCCGTCAGGCTCGCCCGCGATTCGGGCGCCGTCGTGGCCGGGGTCTCGTTCCTCATCGAGCTGAGCTTCCTCGACGGGCGTAGGAACCTCTCGGACGTGCCCAGGATCGAGTCGCTGTTGAAATACTGAGGATGGATGGTACGATGGACGGCATGAGGAGGCGAATCGGCCTGGCCGCCGCGACGATCGCACTCTCGGCCGCGTGCATCCCCGACAGGCTCTGCGACACGGTCGAGAAGGACAACGCCTGCTCGAGCGACTCGGACTGCGTGGTGGCCTACTGCTCCGTGGAATGCGGGCTCTGCGAGAAGGTCTACTCCAGGAAGCAGGTCGATCGCGGGTACTGCCTGGTGGGCGCGGGCGAGAGCGTCCCGGACCGCTGCAGGAGCGGATACGAGGATCTGAACTGCTCGCCGACCCCCATCCCCTGCCCGCCCACGGGGACTCCCAGGTGCGAGGGCGGCAAGTGCGTGCCGGTCCTCGAATGACCCGGGGGCGGTCGGAGATCTAGACGTTGCTCCGGATCCTCCATGTCGCTGCCCTGCCGTTCCCCACGCACCAGGGGACGCAGGTGTACATCCGGCAGCTCTGCGAGAGGCAGGCGCGGAGCGGTCACGAGGTGCACCTGGTCACCTACGCGGGCGGCCTCGACGGCAGGGGCGACGGGATCTTCGCTCACCACCGCTCACCGGACGTGCCGAGGTTCCGGTCGATGCGCTCCGGGCCGGCCTGGCAGAAGCCGCTGCTGGACCTGGGGCTGGCTGCCACGGCGCGCGGCCTGGCCGGCCGCCTCGGCCCCGACATCGTCCACGCCCACCACTACGAGGGGCTGGCGGCCGGCCTCGCGGCCGCGGGGGGGCGCCTTCCGGTCGTGTACCACGCGCACACCCTCCTGGAGCCCGAGCTGCCGTGCTACTACGACGGGCGCGCCATGCGGTCGATCGCCTCGATCTCCGGCCTGTGCATCGATCGCGTCCTCCCGCGCGCGGCCGACCACTGCCTGGCCGTCTCCCCGCACGTGTGCGAGATCCTGCTCGGGCACGGGGTCCCGGACGACAGGGTCACGTACGTCCCCCCTTCGGTCGACCTGGAGCACATGCCACGAGGGGAGCGCGCGGTGCCGGGCCCGGATCCCACGCTCGTCTACCTGGGCAACCTGGACAGGTACCAGGGCGTGGACGGCATGATCCGGGCGTTCGACGCCGTGCGCAGGGCGAGGCCCGGCCTGAGGCTCAGGATCGTGACGGACTCGGATCCGTCGCCGTGCCGGGCGCTCGCGGATTCCCTTGGGCTGGACGGCGACGTGTCCGTGGAGCCGCACGGCGACTTCGGTACGGTGATCCCCAGGCTGAGGAGCGCCCACGTGGCCCTCGCGCCGCGCTGCATCCCGGGCGGATTCCCGATCAAGCTGCTCAACTACCTCCACGGCGGCGTGCCCGTGGTCGCGTCGGTCCACGCGTCGGGAGGGCTGAGGCACGGCATCGAGGCCATGGTGTACTCGACGCACGCCCAGATGATCGAGCACGTCTCGACGCTCCTCGCGGACGCGGGGATGGCCCGCCGCATCGCGAGGAAGGGCCGGAGGTTCGCGAGGGAGCACTTCTCATGGGACGTGGCCATGGGGCTGATCGACGGCGTCTACGAGGGCCTGCTGCGGCGCCGCTCGCGCGACTTGCGCCTGAACTCTATCCGTATGGGCACGCCGGCGAAGTCCCAGGCCTCGCGGAACCTGTTCTCCAGGTAGCGCCTGTACGGGGCCTGCACGCCCTCCGGGTGGTTGGCGAAGAAGGAGAACGACGGCGGATTCGTCCCGGTCTGCACCGCGTAGTTGATGCGGATCGGCCTCCGGCGATGGGCGGGCGGCTGGTGCTGGGCCATCGCGTCCGCGAGGAACCTGTGGAGATCCGCGGTCCCGATCTTCCTGTCCAGGCTGGCTCTCACC
>CAZGVR010000234.1:0-3418 GCA_964528945.1 uncultured Myxococcales bacterium | reverse complement strand
CGCCATGAGCGCGTGCACGTTCCATGACGTCAGTCCGGACAGCGGCACGACGGGGATGTGATCCAGGTTCCCCGGATCGGTCCATGCCTTGGCGAAGGCCGGCACCGGGGTCCCCTGCTCCACGGCGTCCCACTTGTTCATGGCCACGACCAGCCCCCTGCCCCTTTCCATGGCCATGTTGGCTATCCTCAGATCCTGCTCGGCCGGGCCCTCGATGGCGTCCACCAGCAGGAGCACGACGTCGGCCATGCGCATCGCCATGATCGCGTGAAGGACGGAGAGCTCCTCGGGCACCTCGGAGATGGACCTCCTCCGCCTCATGCCGGCAGTGTCGATGACGACGTAGCCGCGCCCCTCGAAGACCACCTTGCTCGAGACCGCGTCCCTCGTCGTGCCCGGCTTGGGGTCCACGATCATGCGCTCGGCGCCGACCAGCCGGTTCACGAGCGTGGACTTCCCGGCGTTGGGCTTGCCCATGACCGCGACGCGGGTCGCGCCGGCGCTCGCCGGATCGGCGTCGCCAGCCCGCTCCGGCTGCGGCGGCAGCCTGCCGATCACGGCATCGACCAGTTCGCCTATCCCGTCGCCGTGCGAGGCGCTGGTCATGAGGATCTCCGGGATCCCCAGGCGGTAGTACTCGTTGGCGGCCGCGGCACGCGCCGGGCTCTCGATCTTGTTGGCGACGTGGATCACGGTCTTGCCCGAACGCCGGAGTTCGTCGACGATGCGCTGATCCAGATCCGTGGGGCTCTCGGATCCGTCGAGGAGGCAGACGATGACGTCGGCCTCCTCGATCGCAACGCGGAGCTGGGCCCTGATGGACTCCACGATCGGCCTCGACGGATCCACGTCGAACCCGCCCGTATCCACGAGGATCACGTGGCGGTTCCGGATGCGGGCCTCGGCATAGACCCTGTCCCGTGTCATGCCGGCCTCGTCGGCCACGATCGACACCCTGCGGCGGCAGAGGCGGTTCACCATGGTCGACTTGCCCACGTTCGGGCGGCCCACTATCGCGACCACCGGGGCGGGACCCTGCGGCGGCTCGACCGGGTTGCCCAGAGGTGCCCTTCGCTCCCTCATGGCGCCTCTATCAGCCTGTCCACCATGGACGGATCCTCGGTCCAGTCCTTCTCGACGTCCACGGTCAGGCCCAGGTGGACCTGCCTGTCCAGGAGGACCTGGATACGCTTGCGGGCCGCCGTCCCGATCTCCTTGATCATGCTCCCGCCCTTGCCCACGACTATCTTCTTCTGCGACTCCGACTCCACGTGCAGCCTGGCCTCGATCACCAGGCGACCCCCCTCCTCCTCGATCCAGTGCTCGATCTCGACCGCCACGGCGTACGGGACCTCCTGCCGCAGCAGGTGGAAGGCGGACTCCCTCACGGTCTCGGCAACGAAGAACCTCTCGGGCCGGTCCGTGACCTGGTCCTCCGGGAATGCGTGCACGCCTTCGGGCAGGAGGCCGACGAGCACGTCGACGAGCCTGTCCAGGTTCAGGCCGGATCGCGCCGACACGGGGACGATGGCCTCGATCTTGCCGACCGAGTAGTAGGCCTCGAGCACCGGCAGCGCGAGGCTCCGGTCGGAGAGCACGTCGATCTTGTTGAGCGCCAGGACGACCGGCTTGCCGGTCTGGAGCGCGGCCGCCGCCACCTTCCGGTCCACGGGGTGGACGTACGCCGCGGCCGGCCCGCGGGCGACCAGGGCCTTCTCCAGCGCCGGGAAGACGTCGGTGACCACAAGGACGACGTCGGACGAGACGAGCGCGTCCGTGATCCGCCGCAGCATGGCCCTGCCGAGGGCGCGCGTCTCCTGGTTGTAACCCGGGGTGTCCACGAACACGATCTGGGAATCGCCGCGCGTCAGGATTCCGCGGACCTGCACGCGCGTGGTCTGCGGCCGTGGGCTCACCGCGGACAGGTGCATCGCGCACGTCGAGTTCAGGAGGGTGGACTTGCCGACGTTGGGCCGGCCCACGATCGCTATGGTCCCGCAGCGGGTCACGCGGGGCACTATAGGGTCGACCGCCCCCGGGTTCAAGGTCGCGGGCGAATCGCCGGGATCGGATATAATGCGGCCCCATGTCCGGGAGCACGCGGGAGAGGAGCGACGTCACGGTCATAGGGGCCGGCCTTGCGGGCTGCGAGGCGGCCTGGCAGATGGCGGGGCGGGGCGCCCGCGTCCGCCTCGTGGACATGAAGCCAGGGCGGCGGACGCTGGCGCACTCCAGCGGCGATCTCGGGGAGCTGGTCTGCTCCAACTCCCTGGGGAGCGACGCGGAGTCCACGGCGGCCGGGCTCCTCAAGGCGGAGCTCAGGCTGGCAGGGTCGCTCGTGCTCGGCTGCGCGGATCGCTGCCGCGTGCCGGCCGGCGCGGCCCTTGCCGTGGACAGGACCGGATTCGCCCGGGCAGTGACCCGGGCGATCGCGTCGAGCCCGCTCGTGTGCGTGGTGGAGGAGGAGATCGGGGATCTGCCTCGCGACGGGCTGGTCGTGGTTGCGACGGGGCCGATGACGGCACCGCCTCTCGCCGACGATCTGCTCCGGACCCTCGATCCCGCGGGAACGAGGCCGGACGGGCTCCACTACTGGGACGCCATCTCCCCCATCGTGGACGCGGACTCGATCGATCCGGAGCTCGGCTTCCGGGCGGATCGATGGGCGGACCCGGCATCGGGCGCCGGGGACTACGTCAACTGCCCGATGGACGCCGAGACCTACTCGCGCTTCGTCACCGCCATCCTGGATGCCGACAAGGTGCCGCTCGCGGAGTTCGAGGAGCCCCGGTATTACGAGGGATGCCTTCCGGTGGAGGTGCTGGCCGCGCGCGGGCCCGAGACGCTCGCGCACGGGCCGCTGCGTCCGGTCGGCCTCAGGGATCCGGGCACCGGGCTTCGCCCCCACGCCGTGATCCAGCTGCGCCGCGAGGACGCGGAGGGCAAGGCCTTCAACCTGGTGGGTTGCCAGACCAGGATGACGCGCCCGGCGCAGGAGAGGGTCTTCAGGATGGTTCCCGCGCTCGCGGGAGCACGCTTCCTGAGGCACGGGCAGGTCCACAGGAACACGTTCGTGGACGCGCCGTCGCTGCTCGGCTCCTTCATGGAGTCCAGGGCGCGGCCCGGGCTGTGGGTGGCAGGGCAGCTGTCCGGCGTCGAGGGGTACACGGAGTCGACGGCCGCAGGGCTCCTCGCCGGTCTGTCCGTGATCAGGAGGCTTGCGGGAGGCCCTGCCCCGGAGATCCCGCCGGCCGAGACCGCCTGCGGCGGCCTGCTCAGGCACATCGCCGGCTCTGCAGGACGCGAGTACCAGCCTGCCGGGATCAGCTGGGCCCTGGTCAGCATGGGAACGAGGTCGCGCGGCCAGCGCAAGAAGCAGCAGAGGGCAGAGGCCTGCGCAAGGGGGCTCGCGGCCTTC
>CAZGVR010000233.1:6482-6752 GCA_964528945.1 uncultured Myxococcales bacterium | reverse complement strand
GCAGCGGCCGCGTTCCCGCTGCCCGGGACCTGGGCTCTCGCAGTGCGGGTCGCATGGATCATTCCGGGAGGGCTCGTGCTCTCGGGAGTGCTGGGGCCGCCAGGCTCGAGCATCACGGCCGACCTGTTCCTGGACCCTGTCGATCGGGGGCTCGACTCGGGGTGGATCCACGGATCCCTGTGGGCGCACGGCCAGGGCTTCTGGGCCGGGCTTGCCATGGACAGGCCGCTCGCCGCCCGTGTGCACTCCTGGGACGTGCCATCGCTCCAC
>CAZGVR010000233.1:0-6472 GCA_964528945.1 uncultured Myxococcales bacterium | reverse complement strand
GCAGGATCGGGGTAGACTCCATGTCGGTCGTGCTCCGCCTGCCAGTGCCGCTGCTCTTCGTGAAGGGCGAGGTGTCGTCGTTCGGCACGATCGAGGCCTCGCCTTCGGGTGACGGGATCGATCTGGTCCGGGGCGAGACCTGGATGCGGCTTCCGGCGATCTCCCTCGTTCTCCTGCCCGCCCGCCTGCTGGGCGGCCGGATCCCGGTCACGATCGCGGCGAGGATGGACCACGTGGAGCTCCTCCCTCTGTCCGCCCCGTCCGGGTCCGGGCTCCTCCAGACGAGCGGCCTGGGCCTGGACCTTGCCGCGAGCATGCGGCCGCTCGGCCTGATCGACCTGGATCTGCGGGCAGGGTGGGACGGTTCCGTGGCCGCGAGGGCCGACGGCCTGGAGCCGCCGGTCTGGATGCACAGGCTCCTCGCCGGCCTCTCGGCCGCGATCCGGATCGCCGGGCCGCAAGCGGCCGGCCGTGCGCGGCACATCCTGGACCTCTCCGTCCTCTACTCCTTCACGGAGTGGGGCTCGACCGGACGGTGGACCGGGCTTCCGGGCCCCTTCCTTCCGGCCTGGCCTTCCGGCCACATCGCCGGGGTCTCGATCCGTAACACGGTCGCCACGGGCGGCGCTGCGGTGCTCGGTCTGACGACCGCTGCATGGCTGGTCGCGACCGGATCGGGCGCTCCCCACGCCATCCTGTCGGCGAGCCTCGAGGTCGACCTGGAAGTGCTGGACCTCTTCGTCGAGGCCGACATCCCGTCATCGACCTGGCTTCCCTCGATGGTCAGATCGGGGCTGCGCTCGGAGATCGGCGGCGTGGGGATCGTCCTCCAGCACTTCTACCTCGACCGCTCGTGCCCGACCAGGCTGGACCTCGACGCATGGCTCTCGGTCCTCGCGCGGCCGTGGGCCGCCGGGCCTCGGGCCCGGGACCTCGACGTCGGACTCGTCGGCATGAGCCTGCCCGTGGGGCAGGGGCTCGATCTGTCGTGGTCCGCCGGGATCGACCTCGCTGCGGGAAGGCCGTCGTTCCTTCAGGCGGGCCTCGGCTACGCGCATCCCTGCGGCTGCCTGTCGGTCGGGATGCAGGTGATCCAGCGGGCTGGGGTGCCTGCGCCCGAGGTCTTCCTCACTCTGGGGCTGTGACCGGATCCCCGGCCGAGATCCTGGCCGCGATCTCCTTGGCCACGAGGCGTGCCTCGCGCCCGCCGTCGCGCAGGATGATCGCCTCCGCGTCCTCCTCCACCGTGGGCGTGGCCATGGCCTCCCAGCCCAGGTCGAGGGTGTGCGACAGCCATCCCCTCTTCTCGTCCATCCTCGCGACCAGGAACTTCGAACCGGGCTGGAGAAGGAAGAGCATGCCATCGCGAGGCAGCAGCCTCATCGAGGGGAGCGGCTGGGTGCCCAGATCGAACTCGTCGAGAGGCGCGAGCGGGTCTGCGGCCGACCCGTGGTAGACGCGGCCCTTCGCGGACACGAGGAAGAACCCGTCCTCGCTCACGGTCCAGGCGGCCAGGTCCCCGCCCCTCGCGCCGGCCGGGAGCCAGGTCACGATCACGTTCCTCAGGATCTCGCCGTCCTCGGTCCTCGTCTTCACGAGGGCGGTCTCCCCTGCCAGGATCGCGGCCCAGCCCAGCGAGAAGGCAACGCAGTTGTCCGTCACGACGAGGGTGTAGTTCTCTCCCGCCACCACGTCCCTGACCGCTCCAGTCTCGAGGGGATCGGGCAGATCGAGCGCGATTGTCGTGAAGCTGCCGGCCTCCTCCCTGAACTTGATCTCGTAGGTGGTGGCGTCGAAGGAGCCGATGACCCGGATCTTGCCGGTCAAGAAGTCGTAGTTCCACATCACGCGGGCCGGGACCTGGTCCGGTCGCGGCGCGTCCGGCGGCGGCGGGTTCCAGACGTAGCGTCCAGACCTGTCGACGTAGCCGGCCGCGGTCAGGAGCGGCTCCATGACCGACCCGGGCTTCCGCGTCACGTACGACACGGCCGCCAGTGACCCGTCGAAGTCGCTCGCCTCGTGGAACCGCGGCGCGATCACCGCCTTGCCCGTCGCGTCGATGTAACCCCACCTGCCTCCGATCTTCACGCGCGCGAGGCCGCCCGCGAAGGATCCGGCGTCCGCGTACGAGGGCTGCACAACCAGGTTGCCGAGCGTGTCGACGTAGCCCCACCTGCCGTCCACGAGCACTGCCGCCAGCCCCTCGGAGAAGTCCCACGCCCACTCGAACTCGCGGTCGAACGCCGGCCGGGCCTTCGCGTCGAGGAAGCGCCACGAGCACCACGCCTCGCCCGGCTTGCAGATCTTGACCCTGACGAGACCGTCCTCCACGTCGCCCGCGTGTGCGTACGAGGGCTTCGCGACCTCGCGTCCACGCGCGTCGACGAACCCCCAGAGCGGGTCCCCGCCCGCGGTCGCCACTGCCACGCGCGCGATCCCCGCCGAGAACTTCCCGGCCGCCTCGTACCGCGGCTCGATCACGGTCCTGCCGCGCGTGTCCACGAAGCCCCACTTCCCGCCCTTCATGATCGCGGCCCTCTCCTCGGAGAAGTCCATGGCCGCGTCGAACGCGGGCGCGATGGCCTTCGCTCCCTTCCTGTCGAGGTAGCCCCACCTGCCGGCCTCGAGCACGCGGACGAGACCGCCTGATGCGAGCCCCACCTTCTCGAAAGCGGGCTTCGCGATCACGCTGCCGGCCGCGTCCACGATTCCCCAGGCCTCGCCGCTCCGCACGGCGGCCAGTCCTTCCGAGAACTCGCCGGCGTCGTCCCACTGCGGCCGGATCACCATGACGCCCTTCGCATCGATGTATCCCCACTTGCCGTCGGCCACGACGGGGTGCAGGTCCACTCCTGCCTTGCCAGGCCCGTCCTGCCGCCCGAGGAGCAGCGCGACCGCGACCGCGATCCCCGCGAGGATGAGCATCACGGGAAGGATCGCGGCCACCGCGATCCTTCGCCCCCTGCCACCGTCCCGATTCACGGCTTGCCCGGTCTCTGCCATTCATGCCTCCTGTTCCCCGATGTGCGGCCTGTCCAGCGTCGAACCGATGGTGATACTATTACGGGAGCGCAGGGCTGGATAGTCGCCCTGCGATGGCAGAGAGGCATGGAAATCCCGAGGTACGTCCCGCCCGTGTACCGCCCGCCATCGGAGGCGAGGTCGCTGATCTTCCAGGTCACGTACGGGTGCAGCTCGGACGGCTGCACATTCTGCAGGGTCTATGCGGGCAAGCGCTTCCGCAAGCGTCCGGAGACCGAGGTCCTCGCGGAGATCGACCGCGCTGCGCGCCCGTACGCCTCGGCGCGGAGGGTCTTCCTCGCGGACGGGGACGCTCTCGTGCTCTCGCGGCGCGCTCTCGCGGCGATCCTCTCGCGGCTCTTCGAGAGGTTCCCGCGGCTCGAGCGCGTGACCGCGTACGCCACGCCGCAGAACCTCCTCCGGAAGACCCCGGAGGACCTGCGCGCGATCCGGGAGGCAGGGCTCTCGATGATCTACGTGGGCGTCGAGTCAGGGAGCGCGGAGGTGCTGCGGCGCGTGCGCAAGGGAGTCACCCCGGACGAGACCGTTGCGGCCCTCGGGAAGGCGGGCGAGGCCGGGTTCACGACCTCGGTCACGGTCATCCTCGGCCTGGGAGGGCCCGATCTCAGCCGCGAGCACGCGATCGAGACGGGCCGCGTCCTGACCGCTGCCCGGCCGGACTACATCGGGGCGCTCACGCTCCTCGTCGGCGACCACAACGCTGGTTTCCACGAGTGCATGGGCCCGGGATGGCGGCCGCTCGATCCGGCCGAGACGCTGCGGGAGGCCAGGCTGCTCATCGAGAGCACGGGCTGCGACGGGTGCGAGTTCCGTGCCAACCACGCCTCGAACTGGCTCCCGCTCGGGGGGAGGCTGCAGCGCGACAGGGCGAGGCTGCTGGCCCTCATCGACGAGGTGCTGGCCGACCCCGACTCGCCGCTGCTCAGGCCCGAGGAGTGGCGGGCCCTCTGAGGCCTATCCCCGGCCGACCAGCCTGTCGAGGACCACTGCCGCGGCCGATCGCACGCTGAGGTGGTTGTAGCCGCTGGCCGCGTCGATGGGCTCCAGTACCGCGTCGCAGGCGTCGAGCACCTCCGGGGCGAGGCCCCAGCCCGTGCCGAGGAGCACGATCCTGGGGCGGTCGGGCTCGCGGCGCATTGACGATCGCATGTCGCGGAACGTTACCCGTCCCGCGCCTGGCCGCGCGGACGTGCCTATTACCAGGGGCCGCACCGTGCCGCCCGCGAGCGCGATCGCCGACTCCACGTCCGCGGCGATCCTCACGACCGAGAGCGCCTCCCTGCGACCCGGGGCGCGGCGCGAGTGGTTCGGGTCGCTCCAGTATCCGATGATGTGCTCGACCAGCGTCCGCTGCGCCTCGATCGGGGTCACGATCGCCAGCGAGGCGAGGCCGTACGTGCGCGCGGCGCGCGCCAGGTCGTGGACGTCGAGGTTCGTGACGCTCGTGGAGATGATCCTGCCCGACTGGTCGAGGACCGGGTGGTGGACGAGCATGAGGTGCAGCGATCCGCCGGGCACCATGTCCGGTCGCCTGACCCTGGTTCGGTCCCTGCGCGCCTTCTCTCGCCACGCCCGGACCGCCTCGTGATCGCCGGAGAGGAGGACCTCGGGCACGTCGTCGCCCTCGAAGGACCGCGGCCTCGTGTACTGGGGGTACTCCAGGAGCCCGCCCGAGAACGACTCCTCGACCGCGCTCTCCGGGTTTCCCATCACGTCCTCGCCGAGCCTGACCACGCACTCCACGAGGGCCATTGCAGGGACCTCGCCGCCCTGCAGCACGAAGTCCCCCAGGCTCACCTCGAGGTCCACGTGCCTGCGGATCCTATCGTCGAAGCCCTCGTACCGGCCGCACAGGAGCACCACGCTCTCGTGCCCGGCTATCTCCCGGGCGAGATCCTGTGTGAGGGGCCGGCCCTGCGGCGTGAGCATTATCTTCAGCCCGGCCGGCGCCGCCCCGAGAGCACGCACCACGGGCTCGGGCATCATGACCATGCCCGCGCCGCCGCCGTACGGGGCGTCGTCCACCCTGCGGTGCGGGCCGGCAGCGAAGTCGCGGATGTCGATCCTGTCGACCGCGAGCCTGCCTGCCGCCACGGCCTTGCCGATCAGGCTGCAGCCCAAGAACGAGTCGAAGAACTCCGGGAAGATCGTCAGGATCGTGAAGCGGCCCGTCACTTCTTCCCGCGCCCCGCGCCCGGCCGGTTCGCCTCAGCGAACCACTCGAACCCCACGACCTCCACGCGGCCCTGCTCGTCCTCGCCGATCACGTACCCGGGCGCGACCGGGAAGTCCACGGGCCCCTCGGCCGTCTCCACGGTGAGGACGTCGTGCGCGCCGTTCCAGTAGGTCGACTCGATCCTGCCGACCACGCGGCCCGCCTCGACCACGTCGTGGCCTGGCAGGTCCGCGACCAGGATCTCGCCCGCCTCGAGCTCGAGGCAGGCCGCGTCCACGTGCACCTCTCGGCCCTTCATGGCAAGCGCCGCCTCTCGCGTGGTCACGCCCTCGAGCTGCAGGGTCCACCTCCCAGGGCCGGCGCTCGTGGCGGCTGCCACGGAGTGCTTCCTGGGCGGCTTGCCCCAGCCCAGGGTCCAGACCTCGCGGACGCCGTCGAGGCAGTCGCTCCCGGGGTCGTCCATGTGCACGTGGAACGCGCCTCGCAGGCCGTGCGGCCGGCCCACCACCCCGACCCTCACGGTGCCGCTCGCCACTACCGGGATCCCTACTCCGCGATCTCCAGCTGGGCCCGCATGTGGAGCTTGGTGGAGGCCGCGCTCAGGATGGTGCGCATGGCCCTCGCGGTCTTGCCCTCGCGGCCGATCACCTTGCCGAGATCGTCCTTGGCAACGCGGAGCAGGATGATGGAGGTGTGCTCCAGCGTGTTCTCCTGCACCTCGACCTTGTCAGGATCGTCCACCAGGGCCTTTGCCATGTACTCGACGAGTTCCTTGAGCTCCATGGTGCACCTCGAGTTGCCAGTTCCGTCGAGATCCCCCTGCACCGGCCCCTCAGCCGTCCGGCCTCCCGGGGATCAGGCGGTGGCCGTCTTCGCGAAGAGCTGCCTCACGGTCGCGGTCGGCTGGGCGCCGACCTTCACCCAATGGTCGTACCGTTCCCTGTTGATCTCGAACTTCACGGGCTTCATGTGCGGATCGTAGTACCCGAGCTTCTCCAGGTACCTCCCGTCCCTGGGGAACCTCTCGTCTGCGACCACCACCCGGTAGACCGCGTTCTTCTTGCCGCCAACGCGCGCCAGACGTACCTTGACCATGAGCAGTCCTCGTCTTCAGCCAGCTCGAGCTCCCGTGATCCCGGGATGTATCGAGAAGGAACGCGGCATATTGTATCCGCAGCTTGCCGGTGTCAAGGGCGCCGGCTCCGTTGAGGCATCCGCGATGCCGGCCGGAGGCCGTCACGGTTGGCCCATGTA
>CAZGVR010000232.1:0-6757 GCA_964528945.1 uncultured Myxococcales bacterium | reverse complement strand
ACGTGGACGGCGAGCCGTGGAACGGGTGCGAGGCGGTCTGCGTCCCGGTCCCGGGCGGGAGCGAGTTCACATGTGACGGCCAGGACGAGTACTGCGATGGCGAGGTGGACGAGGACTACATCCCTTACAGCTGCGGTGTCGGCGAGTGCGAGATCGGCAGCGTGTGCGATGGTGCCTCGGAGACGTGCCTGCCGCCTTTTCCGCTGGCCTCGATAGACGCGCTCTGCGACGGGCTCGACAACGACTGCAACGGCGACACGGACGAGGACTATGCGCCCACGTACACGTGCGGCACTGGCGAGTGCGAGCGGGACTCGCGCTGCCTGGAAGGGGAGGAGACATGCATACCCGGCTGCTGAGAACAGCCGCCTGCGCGGCGGCGATGGGACTCGCGACGCTGGCGGTTGCGGGAATCCCCGGCTGCGCGTGCGAGCGGAGGATAGGGATCGAGGGCGACGGGGACGCGGGAGAGGGGTGGGACGCGGGAGAGGAGGGCGGCACTGCGGACGCGGTGGACACGGCAGACTGGTGGGAGGTCGTGGGGCCGGACGCGCCGGTCGTGGGCGACCCGAGCTGGGACCCGCCCATCGAGAACCTGGGCGAGACCGGTTGGCGGGACAGCTTCGAGCCTCTATGTACGCCAGCCGGCAACGTCCACATGGGATACGGCGTGTGGAGCGACGGCAGGGGCGTGTTCGCGGTGATAGGCATGGCAGTGGAGGGCGCCGATGCGCTGAACGACATCTTCTTCAACGACGGATCCGGCTGGATCGCGCCGTTTTCGGACGGCGGGACGGCCTCGGACTACCAGTCAGTCGTGGTCCACATCCGCGGGCTCGAAGGAGGCAACCTGTTCGGCTGGGGGGGCGGGCTAGAGAGCTTCTACATGTTCAAGGAGGGCGGGGTCGTCGAACCGATCTCCGCGGATGCGAGCGACGTGTTCGCGGTCGGGTCGGCCAGGGCCTATGCCACGCTCATGAGGGATCCGAGGCTTCTGCAATACAACGGGACGTCGTGGGGGCCGTACCCTGGCGAGCCCATGCCTTTCGAGGTGAACCGGGTGTGGGCCGACGAGGACGTGATCTACTGCGGCGGCGAGAGCGGGATCGTCATGTCAACGACCGGGGACGGGTGGACCGTGCACGACACGGGCACGCTCGCTAACATCACGGCGATCTGGGGCTTCGGGCCGGACGACGTGTGGGCGGCCGGCACCATGCCGGACGTGCTGCTCCACTACGACGGGAACGACTGGACCCCGGTCGACTGGCCGACCATGACCGAGCCGGGCGGCGACGAGTGCGCGGGGTCGCGGGCGATCGCGGGGTTCTGGGGCAAGGACGGCGCGCTGTTCTTCCACACGGGCCGGGAGCTCGTCATGTGGGACGGTACGGAGTTCAGGAACATCGCGTACTGGCCGGGCCACAGGGACGGGTCTGGCCTTTACTGCCTGGGCGGGATCGCGATCGCGGACCTGTGGGGGTACTCGAGGAACGAGGTGTTCCTTGCGGTGAGCGACCCGGCGCACGCGGCCACCGACTGCGGGAACGAGTACATGCTGTGGTGGGACGGGGCCGAGTTCCACTGGTTCTAGCAGGAGGCAGACCGACCTGCTCCCGTCCACCTATGGCGCTTGCAAGGCCCCTATCTCGAGGAACATGGGCACCTGGCCGCCGCGGTCGGGCAGCCTGCCCTCGATGACGTCGATCGCCTCGAACCCCAGCCTGCGATAGAAGCCGGCGGCGTCTGGCAGGGCATCCACGACCACGCCGGCGCAACCGACCTCGTCGCGCATCCTGAAGGCGACGAGCAGGACGTGGCGGAGCAGGGCTGCCCCGATGCCCCGGTTCCTGTGCCTCCGGTCCACGGCGAGCCTTGCGAGCCTGAGGACAGGGACCGGGTAGCCGGGTAGCCGCCTTGCCAGACCGCCGGGCACGGCCTTTCGCTCGATCTGGGACGGGGATACGGTGGCGAATCCGGGCACTGTCCCTGCTTCCATCGCAACATAAGTGGAGCCGATGTGGAGACGGAACTGGTTCTGCCCGGCGAAGCGGTGGAAGAACCTGTCCAGGTCGTCGTTGCCCGACGCGAAGCCGGTCCTGTCGTCACCGCGTTCGAGCCGCCTGATCCGGAGGGTCACGATCCGTTCACCGACGTCAGCGTCCCGAGAGGAGCCTTCGCAAGGCAGCGGTCGGCTTCCTCGGGTTGCGAATCCTGGATGTGACCTTGCGGAAGGACCTGCCGCTCAGGACGATCCGCGGGGGGATGATGACATCGGGCGGGAGCTCGCGCAGGGCCTTCATGTGATGGAGCAGCGCCTGTTCGACGAGATGGGCCTTCTTCACGCCATGCGCTTCCACGTACTCGTCGACCATCTCCTTGGTCTCCCTGGAGACGAACGCGGAGATCTGTGTCTGGTTCCCGGCCATGATCCACCTCGAATCTACAGGAATGTAGAACACCACATCCCGCCAGTCAAATCCGGCCCGCCGTCCTACCAGACGACGTCGACCCCGTAGTCCGCGAGCCTACGGTCAGAGGTGAGGATGGGGAGGCCCTCGACGAGCGCCTGCGCCACGAGCAGCCTGTCGAACGGATCGCGGTGCAGGGGCGGCAGAACCGCAACCCTGAGCGCGTGGGCCTGGTCGACGGCGAGGGAGAGGATCCTCTGCTCGCGGAGCTTCGCCGGGAGGTAGGTAGAGGGCGGGAGCGGCAGCGAGATCTTGCCGATGGAGAACTTGATCGCGACCTCCCAGGAGCTGGCAGCGCTCCAGAGGAGATCGTTTCCGCCGCCCGCCATGATCGCGCGGGCCGCGTTCGAGAGGCGCGGGTCGTCGGCCAGCCACCAGAGGAACGCGTGCGTGTCGAGGAGATACCTCATCCGCTAGTCCCTGCCCTCGAACGCGTCCAGCACGTCGTCGGGAAGCGGGGCGTCGAAGTCGTCGCTCATGCGGATCTCGCCCCTGGCAGTGCCGGCCACCCTGTCCCTTGCCGGAGCCTCGATCGGGACGAGCCTGGCCACTGGCTTGCCTGCGCGGGCGATGACGATCTCCTCGCCGTTCATCACACGTTCCAGCAGCCTGGACAGGTGCGTCTTCGCCGCGTGCACGTTCACGGTTTCCAGCTTCGGTGCCATGGTTTGAATATGAACTTAGTCCAGGACTTAGTCAAGTACGAGGAAACCGTGATTACCGAGAAATCGCTCCGGAGAAGCCCGGAATGTGGGGCCTGATCAGGACCGGACGAACGATCGCGCGGTACGGTCGGCAATATGTTGGAATCGCTAGGGATTCTGGGAGTGTGAGTGACCCTAGTATTCTACGGAGTAGACGAAGCTGGCCTTGGGGAAGCGGGTCATGCGCTCGGTGATGGTCTGCTGCGGCACGAGCTGGCCGTCCACGTACTTGGCCACGAGCGCCTCGGCAGCGGCCCTGTCGCCCTTGGCCTTGATGCCGCCCACGATGCCCATGAGCTCGTCGATGGCCGCTGGCAGCTTTGCCATGTCCAGGGTGAAGGCGCCCGTGTCAGTGCCGTTCGCGGCCTTTACGGCCGGGTCCCACACAACCGCGCCCTTGTCCATGAGGAACCCGACCTGGATGGCCGCGAGCTGGGAGTAGGGCTTGCGCTGGCCAGAGTCCGTGTACATGCCGCGCGAGATGTGGCCCATTGCCCAGGCGAAGCTGTCCGTGTACGACTGCCGAGCCTCCTCCTGGGTGAGGATGCCCTTCTCCTCGAGCATTGCCACGTACCAGAGCGACTCGGTCTGGGCCTTGAGCTCCTCCATCACTGTCGCGAGCGGGCCGCCGAAGATCTGGTCGTCGGTCTTGCCGGCGACCGCGTACTCGTGGCTCGGGCCCAGGTTGTGGCCGGCCTCGTGAAGGATCGTGGCGAGCAGGCCAGGGTTCTCCTTGTCGGTGTAGTGCTCCATGCCAGCAGAGGAGAGCAGGCTCGATGCCTGGGCGCGGCGCGCCTCCAGGCTGTCCGGGTCAGTGTACAGGTTGGTCATGGCCACGGTGCGGCCGCGGCCCTCGTTCGCGACCGGGCCCCAGTTGGGCAGGCTCTGGCCGATGGTCGCGCCGATGGGGTCGCGGCCGTCCCCGCAGTTCACCACGATGTCGATGAAGTCGGGCAGGTGGAACGCGACCTTGCGGGCCTCGTAGGGCGCGCCTATGCGGGCCGCGAGCCTGTCCTCCATCTCCTGCCTGACTGGCGCGAGCTTGTCCTGCCACGCGAGGGACGCCTTGTCGATGCGCGCGAGCGTCATGTGGAACCCGGCCTTGCGGTTGCAGGGCTCCCAGTAGGTCTCGTCCGGCGCGACGCGCACGTACCACTCGGAGTTGGTGGAGCTCATGGCCGCCCACGCCTCGTCCGCGGGCTGCCAGTCGTTGTCGCGGAAGGCCTTGGCCGCGGCCTTCAGGTACGCGACGAGCGCCGACTCGGCCGGGTCCGTGACAGTGCGCGCGGCGTAGTCGAGCTTGTCGGCTATGGCGGTCATGTCGGCGGCGTAGGCCTCGGTGTAGGGCACGGCCGAGAGGGCCTCGCCCGTCCCGCGGACAACGACGAACGGGTCGAGCAGGGCCTTCGCGTCCTTGCGCTTCTCGAGGGCCAGGCAGAACTCTGCCTTCAGGTCCTGCATCTCGGCCGGGTACACGTCCACCTTTGGCCTGGGCGAGCCCACGAGCGCGGAGCAGGCCGGGATCTTCTCGGTCTTGGGGCACACGCATTCGGGCCCCCAGTTGCGGCGGAACAGGCTGCGCGAGGCAGTGTCGCCGGCAGGGAGGTTCGGCAGGAGCGCGGCAGTGCCGTTCGTGCGCGCGTACAGCGCGTCGATCATGTCGCCCACCTCGAGCAAGGTGCCGAGCATGGCGCGCTGCTCCGCGGTCAGGTCGCGGAGGTCCGAGAGCACGAGCGTGGGACGGCCCTGGTCCAGCTCCTGGATCACGAGGGCCAGCCTCTCCTTCTCGGCGGCGGTCAGGCCGGCGTCGTCGGCCATGGGAGGCGCCTCGTCCGCCTTGACGATGGCGGCGTACGCCTCCTCGAAGGCAGGGGTGAAGGCGCCGTCCTTCACCCACTCGCCCGAGGTCGGGTAGAACCGGAGGGCAGCCACCTCGTCTGGATCGATGGCGCCGTCCCTGTCCGCGTCGCTCTTCCAGTAGAGCGGCATGTCCAGGCGGACGGCCAGCTGGTTCAGGCGGAGACGCTCCACCTTTGCGTGGGGGTCGGGCGGCTTTGCCTTGTCCGCGGAAGGAGGGGGCGGCGCGGCCTGCTTGCAGCGGCAGGCGGCGAGGCCGAGGGCCGATCCGAGGGCTGACGCAACCACTATGCACGATACGATTCGATGCATTTCTGATCATCCTCCTGGCTGGTGGCGAGCGGGCAAGAGAATAGCACGGAAAGGTGGCAGCGCGGCCGTCGCGTTTCATGGTAACATGCATCCAAATGGTGGATGCAGCGGACGGCAAGTGGACGATCTGGTTATCCGCCATCGCGGCGCTCCTTGCGAACGGGTGCGGGTGCGGCGAGCGCGGCCTGGACGGCGACGCGTGCGTGGACTGCGTGGACGCACCGGACGATGCGGAAGCGCCGGACGGCGTGGACGGGCCGGATGCGGCAGACACGACGGAATGGGCCGACGAGGACGGGGCCGTGGATGCGTGGGAGTCGGACGGATGGTGCGGATCGTGCGACGACGGGGTCGCTTGCACGGTCGACTACTGCGATCCGGTTCCGGCTGCGTGCAGGCACGTGACGCTGGACGCTGACGGCGACGGCCACGCGCCAGCAGCGGCGCCGGACGGGAGCTTCTGCGGCGGCGACGACTGCGACGACTCGAGGGCCGACGTGCACCCGGGCGCGGCAGAGATCTGCGGCGACGGCGTGGACCAGGACTGCAGCGGCAGCGCGGACGGACTGGCAGTCAGGGGGCCGGACATCCGTCTGACGACGAGCACTGACCTGGCCGCGACGGGCGCTGGGATCCTGTGGACCGGGAGCGAGTACGTGGTCAGGTGGCAGGACGCTCCGGTGGGTGCGCCCGGGGACTCGTCGATAGAACTGCTGAGGATCGATCCGGCTGGCGTGCCTGCATCGGCGCCCGCTGGCATAGCAACGACGATCAACCAGTGCTGCTACGGCCCGCCGCCGTACGGGCCCTCTGGCGAGGGCGTGGGAATGGCCTGGACCGGAGAGAGCGTGGGCATGGTCTGGATGGGGAGTGACGGCGCAGGCGGGCCGCTGGCGATGTTCGGGAGGTTCTCGCCGGACGGGGTCGTGGAGGCGCACGCAGAGGGGTTCCAGCGCGCGTGGATTTCCGAGTTGGCGTGGACCGGGAGCGGGTTCGGCATGGCCGCCAAGGGCGGTGGGGCCGTGACGTTCGACTCGTTCGGTCCGGACGGGCCCGAGGACGCGGCCTTCCTCGATCTCCTCGGATACGAATTCGCCCCGGGCAGGCCGCCGGCGATCGCTTGGACCGGGAGCGAGTTCATCGTGGTCTATGACATCACGGCCGAGTTCACGGACCCGTGGAAGACCGATCTCACGCTGGCGAGGATCACGGGCGCCGGCACCCTGGCCGCGGATCCGGTCCACCTGACCGACACGCACTCGTCCATGTACCCGCGCCTGGCCTGGACCGGCAGCGAGGCAGGGGTCGCGTGGTCGTACCGTGCCGATGCCGGCTCTCTCACCGACGCATACTTCGTCAGGGTGGGCCCGACCGGCGAGAAGCTCTGCGCCGACGCCTGCGCCTGCTCCGTGC
>CAZGVR010000231.1:1850-6762 GCA_964528945.1 uncultured Myxococcales bacterium | reverse complement strand
CAACCAGCACCATTACCATCGACCATGCAATTGGATGTTTCATCTCTTCCTCCTCGAGCCGTGTTGGTTTGAGGTCCAGGCGTTCATAGCACCACCGTACGTCATGTCAAATACCTGCACATCCGGCATATGCGGCCGCTCCCGCGATCATGGCAGATTCGGGGAAACGATCAGGCCCGATGCGGCGATCCAGATGGCACATCCCGGGTGGGCACGTTGACGCGTGTGCCATCAGGCATTAGTATCACTGCCATATGGCAGTCAGGAGGCGATCGGTGACGGTACCCGAGCGTATGGCCGAGGTGCTCGGCGGGAGCGCCGTGCTGGGCCGCGGGGTCGGGAGCGGAGGCGACCTCGTGGGGCGCGCGAGGAGCGGGCTTCCCTACGGCTCGATCGGCGCGCTGTCGCGGAGGTTCCGGCTCGGGCAGGCAGAGGTGTCGAGGGTGCTCGGGATCCCGGACCGGACCATGGCCCGGAGGAAGAGCGCCGGCTTCTTCGACGCGGGCGAGTCGGACAGGATACTGAGAGTGGCGCGCGTGGGAGCGCGGGCAGAGGATGTCCTGGGGGACGCGGATCGGGCCTCGACATGGCTGCACCGGCCGAACCGCGCTCTCGGCGGGGAGGCGCCGCTGGGCCTGATGGATACGGATCTCGGGTGCCGGATGGTCGAGGACGTGCTGGGGCGGCTCGAGCACGGGGTGGCCGGCTGACGGGGGCTCCGGATGATCGTCCACAGGATCTGCAGGGCGGCTCACGCCGCCCTGGACGGAGAGGGGGCCAGGCTGCACGGGGGGCGCTGGAACCTGCCGGGCTCCAGGGTCGTGTACGCATCGGCGACCCTTTCGCTGGCGGCGCTGGAGATGCTCGTCCATGCGGACCCGGACATCCTGCCGCGCGACCTCGTGAGCGTGCGGATCGAGATCCCGGACGACATCGACGTGCACCTGGTGGAAGAGGGGTCCCTGCCCGGGGGATGGCGCTCCCATCCGGCGCCGGCCGCCCTCGCCAGGATCGGCGAGGCCTGGATCGAAAGGGGCGCTACGGCCGTCATGTCCGTGCCGTCGGCCGTCATCACCGGGGAGAGGAACTTCCTCTTGAACCCGGCCCACGCCGATTTCGCGCGGATCGTGGTGGCTGGCAGAGCGGTGAGGTTCGCGCTGGACCGGCGGCTCAGTCCTTCCAGATGAGCTTCCACGGGTTGTGCTTGAGATCGCGTATCAGCTCGCGGAGGTCGTCGTACAGCTCCTCGTCCTTCACGAAGGCGCCGGCCGTGCCCTCCCCGCTCTCCACGTAGGTCACGATCTTGTCGGCCTTGGTCAGGATGGCGTCGGCCTTCTTGGCCGTGCTCGACAGGTGGGCGATCGTGGACTTGATGTCGGCCTGCTCGTCCACGCCGATCCCGCCCATGATCTCGTCCGTCGACTCGAGCGTCCCGCGCGCGGACTTCATGACCGGGCCGATGTCCTCGTTCACCGTGTCCGAGATCTCCTCGAGATTGTCGAGGATGTTGTCGATCTTGGGGTTGTCCACGTACTTGTCGCGCGCGCCGGCCACGAGGTCGCTCCCGTCCGCGGTGATGGTGTGGACGTTGTCGATGATCTCGCCGATCTTGTCCTCGTTCTCGACGAGCGTGGAGTCCGTGGTCGTCAGGATGCCGTTCAGGTGCTTCATGATCCCGTCGATCTCCTCGCGGTTCTCCGTGAGGATGTCGTGGAGCTGATCCACGACCACGAAGCCCTTTGCGAGCGCGAGCTCGAGCCGGGGCGGGCTCACGCCCATGGCGACCGCGCCCTCCTTCAGGTACGGGCGGTTGGGCGACCCGGGCGAGACCTCGATGTACTGCTCCCCCAGGACCCCCTGGCTGGACACGTAGAACTCGGCGTCGTCGTGCACGGCCTTCTGGAACTTCCTCTTGATCTCGAGCGCGAGCCGCACGTACACGCGATGGCCGGCCTTCTTGTCCATCTGGCCGCCCATGAAGGTGATCTCCTTCACCTTGCCCGCGAGCACGCCCGAGACCTTGACCTGGGCGCCGGCCGAGAGCCAGCCGGGATTGTCGAAGTCCACGTAGATCGTGTAGGTCTTCTCGAGGTTGATGCCGCCCATCGCGAAGATGAACACGATGAGGACCGTGACCGCGGCGAGGACCAGGAGGCCCACGCGAAGCTCGATGTTGCGTTCCTCGTTCATTCCAGGCCCGCGGGCTCCTCGACGGCTGGGCAAGCATTGTAGCGCGGGTCGCCGGAAGATGCCAATCGCTAACAGGGCCCGGCCGGGACGCAGCGCAGGGGGCGGCACTGCTTGACTGCGCGTCCGGTTCCCTGGTAGTGAGGGGCCGTGCACGCAGGCTGATGCCCTGGTGCCGGCCGGCCCTGGCGGGCCGGAGAGGAGGAAAGACCATGAATACGACGAGGATCGCCGCGTGCGCTCTCGCGCTGATCGCGGCAATCGGGTTCGCGGCGTGCGACAAGGACAACGTGGGCCCCACGTGGGACACGACCATGGACACGCTGACCGACACCGTGGCCGACACGGGCACGGACGTGCCGGTGGACACGGCGCCCGACACCACCCCCGACACGCTTGTGGACACCACGCCGGACATCACGACCGACGACGCTGGCGGGACCTGCGACCACAACGGGTTCACGGCTGCGGGGCACTACGCGACCAGGTACCCGGCCGGCTCGGGCAACGCCCTCGTGTACAACGGCCTGACAGGCACCACGCCGCCCGTGGACGTGATTGCGGTCGAGCTGTACTACGACTTCGGTGGCTCCACGACCCCAGGAACCTTCGCGCTGGCCGGCACGACCGAAGAGGCGAACTACGCCACGTGCGGGACCTGCGTCCTGGTCCGCTCGGGCTGCGACGCCTCGGGCGCATGCACGAAGTACTTCTTCCAGACCGGCGGGACGCTCACGACGACCGCACACGGAGAAGTGGGCGGCCAGTTCACTGGCACCATGACCGGCGTGACCCTCGAGGAGGTCACGATCAACTCCTCGACGTTCGAGTCCACCCCTGTGCCGGGCGGCGAGGGCTGGTGCATCAGCACGTACAGCTTCGACGCTGCGGTCGCAGCCCCGGGCTGATCCCCCTCAACCCCCTTCCCCCCGCTTCTCGCAAAGCCATCTCTCCAGCGGCACCAGCCTGACCCTGCCCTCGCGGGCCGATGTGCCCCTCGTGACCACCGTGAGCGACCGTCCCCTGGGAAGGAGCGGCACGGCCCAATCGAACTCCGAGGTGGACACGTGCCTCCTGTACTTCACCTCCACGAAGTCGGGCGCCACGAAGTCGATCTCCCTCCTGCCGAGCCAGTAGCAGAGGGCCCGGGTGCCGTGCCGCCGCCTGAGCTCGGCCGCGACCAGCGCTTCGACCAGGAGGCTAGCGGCCTCGTCGTCCGCGAGGCGGGCCCTCGATGCGTGGAAGGCGGAATCCCAGCCCTTGCCGAAGTCCGCGAAGAGGTGGAAGAGCAGGGGATCGAAAGGGTACAGCTTCCGGTGCTTGCGCGGCGCCGGAGGCCCGCCGGACGGCTCACACCACCTCGCCGTGAGGAGCGCGAAGATGCGCTCCAGGATCTCGAGGTAGGTCTCGGTGGTGTGGTTCGAGCCCAGGCCCGTGTCGCGGGTGAGCTTGAGCGCGCTCAGCGGCGTACCCACGTGCCCGGCGATCCGGCTCAGCAGGTGCGGGAGGCTCGCGGTCCCGTGGCGGTGGCGGAGGAACGCGCCCTCGATCCATGATGCGTGAAGCTGGTAGACGTAGGCTGGGATCGTTCCGGTGCGGAGGTACTCGTTGATGCTCCACGGCAGCCCGCCGGTCAGCAGGTACTCGTCCAGCGAGAGGCGCTGCGCCACCATCGAGAATGGCACGGGCAGGAGCTCCAGGTCGACAGGGTGCCTGCGGCCGCGCCTTCCGGGCATGAGGTCAGCGCCGGCGGCCAGATCCAGGGTGGAGGATCCCGTGGCCACGACGAGCGCGTTTCCGGCCGTCCCGTCGTCGACCAGCAGCTTGATGGCGAGCCACCACTTCTCCACCGAGTTGATCTCGTCGATCAGCACGACCGAGAAGCCCTTGCGGGAACCGAGGAAGGACTCCATCTCGCCGAGCAGCGCGTGCCTGTCGGCGAGCCTCTCGGCGTCGATCAGCAGGAGGTTCCCGCCATGCACGCCCTCGCCCAGGCACCTTACGGCCAGCTCGCGAAGGAACGTGGACTTCCCGACCTGCCGCGGGCCCCGGAGCACGAGCACTCCCGGCGTGCGGAGCTCGATCCCTTGCGCCAGATCGGCGGTGTGGGACAGCCGCAGGGGCTGGGCCGCCACCGCCGCGAGCTTCGGGTCGGTGCGCGTCCAGTCCTGCGATCGAAGCCAGGGTTGACCTTGCATGACCCGAGTATAGGCAGTGCATTGCTCGAATTCAAGCAGTCCATAGCTCAAACATGAGCAACGGAATGCTCGAACTACGAAGCCACGGTGCAGCCGCACCCGGCAGAGCTGTCGGGCGGCGCGTCGTCCGCGGGCGCGTCAGCGGGAGGCTCGGTGGCCGTGTCCACGGCCGTGTCGGCAGGCGAGTCTGGTGGGACGTCCGCGAGCGGATCCGCGGGCAGGTCCGGCGCCGTGTCGACCGCGGTGTCCACGGTCGCGTCGGGCGGGGGGTCGGGCGGAGGCTCCACGACCTCGGGGTCCTCGTCGGGCGGCACGGTCCCGCACACGCTGGTCGTGCGCATGATCGTGAAGGTGTCGATCGGGTCGGGCCTCAGGTACGCGTCCCCGATGGTCAGGATCGGGCCCATGTCCCTGACCGTGGCCGAGACCTGGAGCGGCTCCACGTCGAAGACCACGTAGCGGAGGTTCCCGCAGGTCGGCCCGCACCCCTCCCCGGAGCAGGTCCTGAACAGGTCGGGGCAGGACCC
>CAZGVR010000231.1:0-1840 GCA_964528945.1 uncultured Myxococcales bacterium | reverse complement strand
GGAAGTGCATGCGCAGGTTGGTGAAGGGCCCGGCCCCGCCCGTGAGCAGGTGGGTGACGCCGTCCGGCACGCCCGCGGAAGCGGCGGCGAGCGGGAGCGGCGTGGTCACGTGCGGCCTGCCGCCGTAGCCGCCCCAGGAAGGATCGAAGCGCTCGTAGTCGTGGTCGTGTCCCGCGATCACGAAGTCCACGGGGTAGTCGTCGACGTAGGCGATGAGCGCGGCCGCGTCCAGCCTGTCCTCCTCGTTGGAGCCGTGGCCGATCCCGCTCGACCAGAGCGGGCGGTGGAACTGGAGGAACACCCAGTCCACGCGCGGCCGCCACTCGGCCAGGGTGGCGTCCAGGAAGGCGTGCTGCACTGCCGTGTCTATGCCCTCGGTGCTGAGGCCGATCATGAGCACGTTGCCCACCACGACCGCCCAGATGTCCTCTACCCCGTCTCCGTCCGGATCCACGGTCGTGTCGAGAAGGCCGGCGCCGCCGCGCGGCAGCGCGAACATCCTGTTGTACCACGCGAGGTCCCCGTCCCCGGGCCCGGTGTCGTGGTTGCCGAGCACGGGCAGGACCGGCACGCTGCGCGTGATGGGCTCGGATATGCGGAACCACTCCTCCCACTGCTCGTCCGTGCCGTCGTGCACGAGGTCGCCCGAGTACAGCATGACGAGCGGCGCGTCCCCGAGGATCGCGCCGAGGACGTTGTCCCAGTGCCGCGACACGTAGCCCGGATCCCAGAACGCCTCGCCGCCGCGGCCGTCGCCGCCGCCCACGAGCCTGAAGGGCTCGCACGATCCGATGGCGGGCGCGGTCCTGAAGGCGCGAAGCTCTGACCACGCGCCGCCCGACGACACGCGGTACTGGTACCAGGACGAGGCGTCGAGGCCCGCGATCGTGGCCTCGTACACGAAGTCCAGCAGCCCGGACCCCGTGTCTGACGCCGTCGCCGGGATCTCGTGCTCGGTGGCGTCGCCCAGGATGCGCCACGCGAGGGTCCCGCCGCCGCCGTCCGTGTCGTTCCAGGCCACGGTCATGGTCGTGTCCGTGGCGTCGATCGCTGTCCAGCTCACGCGCAACCACCGCGGCGCCGCTGCCGCGGGCGGAGCGATCGCGAGGCCGGACGCGACCAGGGCCAGGGAGGCGGCGAGCGCGGGGCCGGATGGGCGGATGTTGGCTTTCATGCCGCCATGATAGTGCGGAGACCGGCCGCGTGGCAACCGGGAGCCTCAGGAGCCTCAGGAGTCCAGCACCTCGCGCACCTTGCGCGCGAGGGCGAGCGCCGAGAACGGCTTGGCGATGAACGCCGTGCCCGGGTTCAGGATGCCGTGGTGCACGATGGCGTCGTCCGTGTACCCGGACATGAAGAGCACGCGGACCTTCGGGCACAGGGCCGCGAGGTTGTCGGCCAGCTCCTTGCCGCCCATGACCGGCATGACCACGTCCGTGAGCACGAGGTCGGGAGGCCTGTCCAGCCGGTTGAAGGCGAGGATGGCCTCTGCCCCGTCCGCGGCCGCGACGACGCGGTAGCCCGCGGACGAGAGCATGCGCTCGGTGATGCGGCGCACGGTCTCCTCGTCCTCGACCAGGAGTATGGTCTCGCTGCCCGACAGGGTCGCGGGCGCCGGGCGCGACGAGCGCTGGATCGTGAGCGGCTCGTCCGCACGCGGGAGATAGACCTTCACGGTCGTGCCTCTTCCCGGCTCGCTGTAGATCCACACGTTGCCGCCGCTCTGCTTCACTATGCCGTAGACCGTGGACAGGCCCAGGCCCGTGCCCTTGCCCTTGGGCTTGGTCGTGAAGAACGGCTCGAACGCCTGCCGCCTGGTCTCCTCGTCCATGCCGCAGCC